>CAKSPU010000034.1 GCA_934486875.1 uncultured Oscillospiraceae bacterium | reverse complement strand
CTTTGTAATGCGCTTTCTGTTTCCGTATTCTATATCGCTGAATGTTATCTGTTTTGATTTCATTTTTCTTCCTCCGAGCGCTATGATTTTGCTTTGTTTTTATTATACCACTTTTTCCTCGGTTTGGGAAGATTTATTCAGTGATTCCTTAATATATCAGGCAGTAATATTCTCGGCGATAAAGCCTATGGTACTGAAAAAATCAAAGCTTACATTACCGAGCAAAATGCAAAATACACCATTCCGCCAAGGGAAAACAATTCTGACCCGTGGTATTGTGATTATTGGCTGTATAAGGAACGTCATCTAGTTGAGTGTTTTTTTCAAAAAAATCAAAGCTTTTCGCAGAGTTGCTACGCATTATGATAAGCTTGCTTCATCGTTTCTTGCTTTCGTACACGTTGCTTCCATTTGGCTTTTGTCTAAATGATACAACCCTTTTGAGTTTTCAGATACGCTCTAGTATGAGTGTTAGAAAAATGTTAGAAAAGAAGATAAATGATAAAACAAAAAGACGTTTCCAAAACTCCAAAAAGCCTTGAAAACGCCTATAATAGGTGGTGCGGATAATGTGACTTGAACACACACGGTATTGCTACCACTAGAACCTGAATACAGGGTGCTGTGTAAATATTGACATAGCAAAACGGGCTAAATTTCTTCCATTTTTTTCATAATATCAGCTATTGCATTGTCAATCTGTTCATTTGATTGACGTTGCTCTTCTCGCAGAGCTTCTATGCAAGCACTTAAAAAAGCAAGCTTATCTTTTGGATTTTGTGTAATAGGCTTTATAAGCGTATTGCGCAATATTCTCATTTCTTCGCTTTCGCCTGATGGATTATCTGTTCGGCAAGCTATATAATCAAGTGATACGCTTAAAATATTTGCCATTTGAGCCGCTAAGCTCAGAGGGATATCCCTCTCCCCTCGTTCATATCTGCCGTAAACAGTCGCATTCATATTAAGCTTGTTTGCAAAATCTGTCTGAGTTATATGGGCGTTTGTTCTTGCTTGATAAAGATTATTTTTATACATTATACCACCTCAATATCACCATTATAGCATATTATAATACCTTATGGTAGTTTTTTTGAAAAATATGACCATTAGGTATTGACAAAATGCTTTATTGGTGATATTATTGTTATCATACGGAGAGCGATATATTTCCGTATGGTACAACAAAATAAGCTCTGCCAAAGACCCCAAAGACAAGAGCCGCCCCTCTAGCCCGCACCGCACGCCGAAACTTCGGAGCGGTGCGGCAGAGGGCGGCAAGTCGAGGGGGCGAGCGCCTACTTGATTATAGCCACAGATTTTTCTCACTTGGGTGGGGAAAACGGCTATAACACGAGAAAGTTGTAATGTATGATGAATGTCTGGAAGTGATAAAAAATGCTTAGTAAGTCCTATGATGAAATATTCCACAACACAAAAATCAAGAAATATCCGCAAGGTTTCTGCAAGATAACTACCGCAAACCGTAAAATATTCAAGGAACAAGGGTGGGAGCTTGCCGACAAAAAGAATATTGAGTTTATTCCCAAACCGCAGGACGCAAACCCCGTCACACGGAGCGACAGCAGGCACAGGAGCTTGACAAGTGTTTATGATATCGTCTGTATGAATGAGAATGACTTCAAGTACTTTGTGACACTCACCATAGACCCCAACAAGGTAAACAGCAAAGACCCGAAAGAGGTCATTCCCCTGCTACGGAGTTTCCTCAAAAATATGACATCTCGTTACGGGCTGAAATATATCCTTATTCCCGAACACCACAAGAACGGCGGAATACATCTGCACGGACTTTTCAGCGACAGCATAGAGCTTGTTGACAGCGATACAAGGAAAGCAAAAGGCTATGAAAAGCCAATGAAAATTGAAACGCTCAAACGCAAGGGAATAAACGTTGATGATTGCCAAATGGTGTATAATCTTCCACAGTGGAAACACGGCTGGTCAACAGCATACGAGGTGTACGGAGATGCAAACGGCGTTGCCTCATACATCACCAAATACATAACAAAAGACCTGGCAAAAATATTCGGCAATTTCTATTATGCGGGCGGTGATATCAAAAGAGAAGTTCCCAAAGAATTGACCGACACGGATTATCAATCAGCAGAGTTTGACCGTGAATATGAGATACCCGAAGCGTTTCTCAAAATCAAGTATCTGACAACAGATGTTTGAAAGTTAATTTTCAAAATGCCTGCAATGCCCTTTCGCATAAAGGTGAGTTCGCAGAAAGTTGACAGTAAGTTTGCAGAAGCTCCGAGAGTTACAAGGGGGTGTGCATATAATCGGAAGCAAGGGGGAACGACCCCGCACCCACAGGAAAGCCGCCGCAGTAACATATCATCACAAATGAACGGAAACCTCGCAAATGTTCGGCACACTGGGGGCGTTTCCCCTTAGCTGCAGAAAACGCACACCCCCTTGGAAGTCTTGGAGGAGTCTGCAAAGTTAATGTCAAGTTTATGTGAACGGTCTGAGCCAAACACTCAAACCCCTATCGCAAGGGGTCGGGGATTGCGGCAGGCATAAAAGAAAAAGAAAGGATAAACAATGATTTTCTCAGAATGGTTTGATGAATTTTATGAGACATATTGCGAAGGTGTCCTCTCCTATGATTGCGCCACAGAATACAAGATAATATTTAAGCGGCACTACTACCCTATCGCCAATATGGAGCTTGAAAAGATAAAGCCTATACACATTCAGCGGTGTTTGAATACCGCCAAAAACTACAGCACAAGCAGGCAGAGGAAAGTGTACTTCCTGCTGAAACGTTGTCTTAATGAAGCGGTGCTCAATGAGTACGTGACAAAAAATGCCGCCGAAAAGATAAAGCCACCTAGGAACGTCAAAAAGGACATAACGCTCCTTACCTCTGCACAGCTTAAACACCTGCTATTTGAGGAGGAGACACCCGACATACTGATGTTCAAGCTTGAACTTTGGACAGGTCTCAGACGTGGAGAGCTCCTTGCTCTGACCTGGGAGAACATCAATTTTCAAGAGGGGTACATACTTGTATGTCAGACCCTTGTAAACAGTAAAGGACACCCCAAAATCAAGCACAGCACCAAAAGCGGAGCTGATAGGCGTGTACCCTTGTGTGATGAGAGCCACCGCATATTATCCGAAATACAAATACGGGACGGGTCAACAAAAGGCTTTGTGTTCCATAATGAAAAGGGTGAGCCGCTTTCATTCACAGCGTATCACACCCACTACAGACAATTCTACAAGGAGCGGCAGGAGATATATCCGAATATCCCCTACATATCCCCACACAAGCTCAGACACACATATGCAACGCATCTCATACAAAACGGCGCAGACATAGAGACTACCCGCCGTATGCTCGGACATTCAAGCATTAACACAACAGCTATTTATGTTCACTCTACATTCGACCAAATGAAAGCCGCCGCCGACCGTCTGAAATATGACTGATATGCACTAGAACTGGAAAAAAAGTAAACCAAAAAACAGCCCCTTACAGCTCATACCGTAAGGGGCTTTAAATGGCTTCGTTAAGCCGTGGTGCGGATAATGTGACTTGAACACACACGGTATTGCTACCACTAGAACCTGAATCTAGCGCGTCTGCCGATTCCGCCATATCCGCATTACTTATTTATTATACACCTTTATTTCTGATTTGTCAAGCAGATAGTATAATTTTACATTTCTGTAACAAATCACTTCTTAGCATATTTAAAAAACATACTCTCAGTGTATGGATCAAAGTAAATGTCCTTTGAATCATCCAAAGTAAGCAGATATTTTTTTTCGTATGAAAGCGGCAGCAGATACGCATTATCTATCAGTGCATCTTCCGTTTTTCGTATCATATCCTTTTTTTCGTTAAGATCAGCACACCGCTGCATCTGAATAATACTATCCTCAACGCTCTCATCGCTAAATCCGCAGATCAAAAACGCCTGATTCAAAAACTCTTCCGAAAGATTATAGCTTCCGTAAACCGTATCAATAAAAAATGTTTCCTCCCCTGCTTTTAATGAATTTTTAAAGTCGGCTTCATTCATAAAAACAGGTGAGCAATACAGCTCAAGTTTTTTTTCAAACTCGGAAGTGATGTAGTAAGGTACGGACTGAGATCTCAGAGAATCCGAGGCAAGCAAAATGCTGCTGTTAAAATCTATAGCAGGATACTGCGCAACCGTTGATCTCCATTTTTCCGCAGAACCACTCAAAGTTCTTTCTGAAATTGGAAAAAGCTCTCTGAAGCTCTTATTTGCTGCGGTTATAGCTTCGGGAACAATGTCCCAGGCAAGAACCGAATCATCTCCGAGTTCATTTTCTAATGCCTTTTTGTCAATAGAACCCAGAAGTGCTTTTCTCGTTTCAATATCACCAAACGGCTCAAAATCGGAGTTCAGAAACAGACACGTAGTGCCGCAGACATACTCGGTAAAATCATAATCCTTTGCGACAGCAGCATCATATTCGGATATGCTTTCAGAAATATATGCATCGCTCTCAAAATTTTTTGATTTTTCAGCATTTTTTCTGTCACTTGAAATTATAATGTTCACGATCTGCGGATATGTTTTGTAATCTTCATTGGAATTGCTGTTTATTCTTTCAAGTGTAACGTGATTATCGTTCCAGTATGGGTCATAATTCCAGTCACTGATATAAAAAGCCCCGCAGGAATATGTGTCAGCAGCAGACAGACCATATCTTCCTTTTGTTGATAAAAAGATCTCCTCATTACAGGGTGCTGCGGCTGTATGTGACAAAAGCTTCAAAAAATCACAATTGGGATATTCAAGCTCAATCACAAGTGTGTTGTCATCTACAGCCTTAACGCCGAGCTCATAGCGGCTTTTACCACCGCTGTAAACTGCCTTGCTGTTTTTTATACAGGAAAAAAAGTCAGCATAGGGCGAATGTGTATCGGCATCAAATATTCTTTGAAATGCATATTCATAGTCATAGGCAGTGAGCGGCACACCGTCCGTTCCGCTCATTCCGAACCAAAATAGCCCATCTCTCAATATGAACGTGTAGGTGAGACCGTCCTCGGAAACGGTGTAGCTTTTTGCAGCGCCATTAATAAGTCTGCCGCTGCCATCGGTGTCCATAAGCAGAGCATATGTGTTTCTTATAACGAACATAGATGCCTTGTCCTCAGCCATCTGCGGGTCAAGATTGTCGGGATTGGAGGATATGACAGCATAAAATTCACCGTCAGAACCGTCATCATCGCTGCCGCAGGCACAAAGTGACAGCACGGCAAGAGCCGCTGTAAAATACAACGTCTTCCTGTTCATACTGCACCTCTTTCCTTTAAAGATTTACATTTCCACCGTAACAGCCAAACCGTTTTCTTCTGATTTTTTAACATCAATTATCCGTTGATTTCTGCTTCCCCGGAATTTGAGAAGCATATCCTTCTGATCTGCGATAAACGGGCCGTCAACAAGATAATCGCTTATATCAAGCAGCTTTCCGTAATTATTTTCACTGTCTGAATTTTTTTTCAGATATTCATATGTGTACCCGCTGTAAGTGATGACATTAAGTCCTTTTTTGTGTACCATTCGTCCAAGCTCGGACAATGCCGCAGCCTGACAGAACGGCTCTCCCCCGCTGAATGTTACCCCGTCAAGAAGCGGGTTTGCATTGATCCTGCCCATAATTTCGTCTACAGTCATATCAACGCCTGCGGAAAAATCGTGAGTCTGAGGATTGTGACAGCCCTCGCAGTTATGGGGGCAGCCCTGCACAAAAACCGTGAGCCTTATTCCGGGACCGTCAACTATCGAATCATCAGTTATTCCCGCAATGCGCAGGCGGGCGCTTTCCGAATCATTCAGCAATTCTTCTTATCCTTTCGTGAACGTAGCCGTGCTCTTCTTCATGTCTGCCGCATTTGGGGCAGACATCTCCGATAATGCCTGTGTAGCCGCACACAGGGTCTCTGTCAACAGGGTGATTTATGGAGCCGTAACCGATCCCCGCTTCTTTCATACAGCGGACGATCTTCTCAAATGCTTCAAGATTGTTCATAGGGTCGCCGTCGAGCTCAACATAGCTGATGTGACCGCCGTTAGTAAGCTCGTGATAAGGCGCTTCTATGCGTATTTTTTCAAATGCGCTGAGCTTATAATACACAGGAACGTGAAAGGAATTTGTATAATAATCCTTGTCCGTAACTCCTTTGATAACGCCATATTTTTTTCTGTCGATGCGGACAAATCTGCCCGAAAGTCCTTCGGCAGGGGTTGCAAGGAGAGAGAAATTCATACCTGTTCTGATAGTCTCCTCGTCCATACGCTTTCTCATTCGTGTTATAATTTCAAGTCCGAGAGCACGTGCCTCATCTGATTCGCCGTGATGCTTTCCGATAAGCGCTTTCAGACATTCGGCAAGTCCGATAAATCCCATTGACAATGTGCCGTGCTTTAACACCTCGCCAACAGTGTCATCGGGACGCAGTTTTTCCGAATCTATCCACACGCCCTGACCCATAAGGAACGGGAAATTACGCACCTTTTTCTGAGCCTGAATGCGGTATCTGTGCATAAGCTGTTCGCAGATCATATCCATAATTTCCTCAAGGCTGTCAAAAAATGCACCGACATTTCCGTTTGCCTTGATGGCAAGCCTTGGGAGATTTACGGAAGTAAAGCTGAGATTTCCTCTTCCCGTAACGATCTCACGGTCAGGGTCATAATAATTTCCGATAACTCTTGTTCGGCAACCCATTGTGGCAATTTCAGTGTTGTAATCACCCTTTTTATAATATTTCAGATTGAACGGAGCATCTATAAATGAGAAATTAGGGAAAAGTCTTTTTGCCGAGACCCTGCACGCAAGCTTGAAAAGGTCATAATTCGGATCGTCGGGGTTATAATTTATGCCCTCTTTTATTTTGAAAATATGAATTGGGAATATGGGTGTTTCGCCGTCTCCTATGCCTGCTTCGCTGGCAAGAAGTACGTTCTTTATGACCATTCTGCCCTCAGGTGAGGTATCTGTACCGTAGTTTATGGAGGAAAAAGGAACCTGTGCGCCTGCACGGCTGTTCATAACATTAAGATTATGGATAAACGCCTCCATAGCCTGATAAACAGCACGGTCGGTTTCCTTTGCAGCCTCTTCACGGCAGTATGACTGGATACGCTCAGCTGTATTGCTGTCGGTGATCTTAAGGAGCTTTTCATATTCCGCTTCATTATAGCCGTTATTATTGTCAAGCACAGGGAAAATATTCTTTTCCGAGAGTATTTCTTCTGCTATTCTGTAGGCAGTCTTTTCAGAATCTTCGCAGCCGCAGAGAAGTTCAAGACAGCGTGCTTCATTTTCTCTGTACTTCTTTCTGTAGGTCTTAGCTGTGCCCTGTGCCATTGCGTAGTCAAAATTCGGCACGCTCTGTCCGCCGTGCATATCATTCTGGTCAGCTTCGATCGCAATGCAGGCAAGCGCCGCATAGGACGAAATGTCATTGGGCTCTCTCAGATGTCCGTGTCCCGATGAAAAGCCGCCTTTGAACAGCTTTATCAGGTCGATCTGACAGCAGGTTGCGGTAAGGGTGTAGTAATCCATATCGTGGATATGGATATCCCCCTCCTCGTGAGCCTTGGCGATCCTTGGGTCGATAACGTACATCTCATAAAACTGCTTTGCGCCCTCGGAACCGTATTTATACATAGTTCCCATAGCTGTATCGCCGTTGATATTGGCGTTTTCACGTTTGATATCGCTGTCCTTTGCCGCCTTGAAGGTAAGATTTTCATATATCTTCATCAGCTTTGTGTTCATCTCACGGGAACGGGTGCGGTCGGAACGATAGAGAATATAGGCTTTGGCAGTTTTGGCGTGTCCATCCTCAACAAGAACCTTTTCAACAAGATCCTGTATCTGCTCGACAGTGGGAGTGCTGCTTCGTCCGTACATATCCTCGCAAAGTTCGCATACCTTGACTGCAAGCTCCATTGACGCATTATAGTCGGTACCGCCAACAGCTTCGGCAGCCTTGTAGATAGCCTTTGCGATCTTTTCAATATTAAATGTATCTTTTCTTCCGTCTCTTTTTACGATATGAGTTATCATTTTAAAACCGTCTTTCTGAATAATCAGCGTGAAAACACAATATATAGCAAAATTCGCACACTAAATTATAGTATATAGTATTTGCCCCCTCTTGTCAACAGCTCCGATTTACAAAAAGAGACGGCAAATTTGTGTAATTTGCCGTCTTGACTTTTGTATGATTTTATGATTGTCTACCGCTGTTCTTTCTGTAGCCCATATAGCTTTCAAGGATTATCACAGCCGCCACTGCATCAACAACATTTTTTCGCTTTTTGCCCCGAACATTTACCTCGTTCAGATAATTATGTGCGGAAACCGTTGTACAGCGCTCGTCCCACATAACAACTTCTGTTCCTGTCATCTCTTTGA
This sequence comes from uncultured Oscillospiraceae bacterium, assembly GCA_934486875.1. Lineage (GTDB taxonomy): Bacteria > Bacillota > Clostridia > Oscillospirales > Ruminococcaceae > Huintestinicola. Next base: position 19,189 of record CAKSPU010000034.1, on the reverse strand, counting down.
GCTTTTCGCCGAAAAGAGCGCATTTTTCAGCTCTCTCCCCCACAGTGTTGTTCATATTCTTGGGATATCCCACCACTATAAGCTCGGCATTTTCGCTTTTTGCAAGCTCTGCGGTCTTTTCAAGGCATTTGTCAAAATTCTTTTCAAAAATGACAGTAAGAGGTGAGGCAAGAAATTCACTTTTGTCGCACATTGCAATGCCTGTCCTGCTGTCACCGAAATCGACACCCATTATTTTCATATCCTGTCATATCCCCTCTCACTTTTTGTCATCAGCGCACCATTTTGAGACTGCCAGAGTGGATAGTCCTTCGGTCAGATGCGTGCTGTCATTTTTGAAGAATATTTTCGGTATAAGCTCATCGCTGTATTCGATAAGGGAAACGGCTGTATTGTCAGCCCAACCAGGGTCGGCGTAATTTTCCCACTCTCTTCCCTCGGCACAGTTAAGATATGCTTTTATAGCCATTCCGTGGGACACAACAGCAATGGTTTTACCTGTATTTGCGGCAGCGATACGCTTCATTGCCTCTTTCATACGGTCATATACCTGTTTGGTAGATTCTCCGTTCGGAGCGCTGAAATGATTTATCTCAGTTTTCCACATATGATACTCCTGCGGGAATTTTTCGGGAAGCTCAGACCATTTCACGCCCTCCCAGTCGCCGCCGTTTATCTCCATAAGCTCATCATCGGTGAATATTTCAAGCCCGTGATATCTGTTCACCGCTTCTGCGGTTGAAAAAGCCCTTTTCAGCGGACTTGAATACACCGCTTCAATTGGGATATCCTTAAATCTTTCAGCAAGGCAATCAAGCTGCAATCGCCCTTTTTCACTGACCTCCGTGTTGATGCGTCCCTGAAAAAATTCCTTGACATTTCCCTCAGCTTCGGCGTGGCGGACAAGATATATTCTTACCACGGCTTGACAGCTCCCACGATATCACGGAGCATAATATTCTTTTCGCCGCAGTAATCGGCAAGACCCTTGGTTATCTTCACGGGAACCATCGGGTCATTGAATATAGCTGCGCCGACCTGTACAAGAGAAGCGCCCGCCATCATTATCTCAACAGCGTCCTCCCAGCTTGAAACACCGCCCATTCCGCATACTGGGATATTAACGGCATTTGCTACCTGCCATACCATTCTGACAGCCACAGGGAAAACCGCAGGACCCGAAAGTCCGCCTACGTTATTGTGAAGAATTGGTCTGCCTGTGCGGATATCTATTCTCATTCCGAGAAGAGTGTTTATAAGGGAAACAGCGTCAGCTCCCTCAGCCTCACACGCCTTTGCAATGTCGGCAATGCTTGTGACATTGGGTGAAAGCTTCATCATAACGGGCTTTTTGGTTGCTTTTCTCACAATGCTTGTGATATGTGCAGCACCCTCGCAGGAAACGCCGAATGCCGCACCTCCAGCCTTTACATTTGGGCAGGAAATGTTGACTTCGATCATATCCACATCGGTACTGTCAAGCTTTTCGGCTATCTCACGGTATTCATCAGCTGTAGAGCCTGCAATATTTGCAATTATAACAGTGCCCTTTGTTTTGAGATAAGGAAGCTCTTCGGCAATAAAATGGTCTATTCCCGGGTTCTGGAGACCTACGCTGTTGAGCATTCCCGAGGGTGTTTCCGCAATTCTCGGAGGAAGATTGCCGTTTCTCCTTGTTCCTGTTGTTCCCTTTACGGAAATTCCGCCAAGCTCGGAAAGAGGGTAAAACTCCTCAAACTCCTTTCCGTAGCCGAATGTTCCCGATGCGGGAACAATGGGATTTTTGAAATGAACTCCCGCAAAATCAAATCCAAGTCTTGAATTATCAGTCATCGAAAAGCACCTCCTCCGCATCAAAAACAGGTCCGTCCTTGCAGACGTGAGCGTAATATTCTTCGCCGTCTCTTATAGTTCTGCACGCACATACAAGACAGCCGCCAACGCCGCAGCCCATTCTCTCTTCAAGTGAGACCTCGCATTTAACGCCTGCTTCCTTAGCCTGAGCAATTATTCTCCTGAGCATTACGGAGGGACCGCAGGCATAGATGATGTCAGGTTTGCCGCTTTTAAGAGTTTCGGCAAGCGCATCGGTAACAAAGCCCTTTCTGCCTGCCGAACCGTCATCGGTGCAGAGAATGACATTTGCTCCGGAAGCCGCAAAATCCTTCTGCAAAATAACTGCGGAAGCGTTTCTGAAGCCGCTGATAACCGTCGCATTCCCGCCGTAATGACGTGCGATCGGCAGCATAGGGGGATTGCCTATTCCGCCACCGATAATGACAGCCTTTTTATCCTTTTCAAGAAGAGTAAATCCCCTGCCGCCGAGAGGAGCAACGATATCAATAAGCTGTCCCTCAGAAAGCTGTGAAAGAGCCTTTGTGCCCTTGCCTCGTACCTCGAAAACGATCCTCAGTGTACCGTTTTCCTTGTCAATGCCGCAGATAGAGATAGGTCTGCGGAGCATAAATCCGTCAGCCTTGATATTTACAAACTGACCGCATACCGCTGCTTTTGCGATATGAGGACAGCGGATAGTCATATCATATATCTCTGCCGCAATTGCTTTTTTGCTTATAATAGGGTAAAGTCCCTGAGTATATTTCATAAAGCAGATGTCCTCCTTATAATGAAATAAGGGCTGTAACGAAAGTATTCAAAGCGTTACAGCCCCGTTTGATGTTTTATCAGATCTTTGTAATGTCTATCATTTCCATATCGTCGATGTTCTTGCCCATTGCAAGGATATCAGCCACTGCATTTGCCGTATCTATGGCAGTCAGACAGCAGATAGAACGTTCAACGGTCTTTCTGCGAATCTTAACACTGTCATATGCGGGAATACGACCCTTTGCGGAGGTGGAGATAACGTAATTTATCTTTCCGCTGTCAAGGAGCGTCATAACATTCGGCTTTTCCTCGGAAGCCTTGCGGACAACGTTTGCAGCCACCATATTCCTGTTAAGTGTAGCTGCTGTGCCGCCTGTTGCATAAATATCGAAGCCGAGCTGCTCAAATTTCTCTGCAACATAGATTATCTCCTGCTTGTCGGTGTCACGGACTGTTATAAGAACGCCGCCGTCCTTTTTCATATTGTAGCCTGCGGCGATAAGTCCCTTAAAGAGTGCGTCCTCAAAAGTCCTTGCGATACCGAGGCACTCACCTGTTGACTTCATCTCAGGTCCGAGGGCGGTATCAACATCGTGGAGCTTTTCAAAGCTGAATACAGGTACCTTAACGGCAATGAAATCAGCTTCCTTGTAAAGTCCGCTTTTATATCCCTGCTCCTTAAGAGTGTGACCGAACATTATCTTTGTGGCAATGTCCACCATAGGCACGCCTGTTACCTTGGAAATGTAAGGAACAGTTCTTGAAGAACGAGGGTTTACCTCGATAACATATACCTCGTTGTTATAAACAACATACTGGATATTTACAAGACCGATAACGTTCAGAGCCATTGCAAGGCGTTTGGTGTACTCAATAATAGTCTCTCTTATCTTCTTTGTAAGGGTAAGAGCGGGATATACGGAAATTGAGTCACCTGAGTGAACGCCTGCACGCTCGATATGCTCCATAATTCCGGGGATAAGGTAGTCAGTGCCGTCGCAGATAGCATCGACTTCGACTTCCTTGCCCATCATATACTTATCAATGAGCACAGGATTTTCAAGAGCAGTTCTGGTGATTATCTCCATATACTCGATGATATCCTGATCGGAGTGGGCGATTATCATATTCTGACCGCCGAGAACGTAGGAGGGACGCATAAGAACGGGATATCCCAGATCCTGAGCTGCCTTAAGAGCCTCCTCAGTGTTCATAACAGTATGACCTGCGGGGCGTGGAATGCCGCATTTGTTAAGAAGCTCATCAAATCTCTCTCTGTCCTCCGCAGCATCAATGCTGTCGGCAGATGTTCCGAGAATGCGCACACCCATATCGGAAAGGTGCTTTGTGAGCTTGATAGCAGTCTGACCGCCGAACTGTACAACAACGCCGTAGGGCTTTTCGGTTTCTATTATAGCTTCAACGTCCTCCTTGGTAAGAGGGTCAAAGTAAAGTCTGTCACCTGTGTCGAAGTCGGTGGAAACTGTCTCGGGGTTATTGTTGCAGATAACTGCATCATAGCCCATTTCCTTAAGTGCCCATACGCAGTGAACGGAGCAGTAGTCGAACTCGATACCCTGACCGATTCTGATAGGACCGGAACCGAAAACGATGACCTTTTTCTTACCTGTGTCGGTGCGGTCAATGAACTGTCTTGCTTCGTTCTCCTCATCATATGTGGAGTAGAAGTAAGGTGTTTCCGCCTTGAACTCACCTGCGCAGGTATCAACCATTTTGAAAACGGCTCTTGTTTTCTTGGGGCACTTCTGACCGCTTATGCGCTCGATAGTGCTGTCAAGATAGCCGTATTTCTTTGCAACATCATACTTTTCACAGGTAAGCTCGCCGTCTTCCAGCCATTTTTCAAGATCGGCAAGGTTTTTGAGCTTTGAAAGGAACCACATATCTATCATAGTGATCTCGTGGATCTTTTCAAGAGCGACTCCCCTCTTTATTGCCTCAAAGACAACAAAGGAACGCTCATCATCGACATTGTAAAGTCTGTTGTATATCTCTTCATCTGAAAGCATTTTAAGCTTTTTGAGGTTCATTGAATCAAGTCCGAGTTCAATTGAACGGACAGCCTTCATCATTGCGTGCTCAAAAGATGTACCGATAGCCATTACCTCGCCCGTTGCCATCATCTGAGTGCCGAGGGTACGCTTTGCATAAACGAATTTATCAAAGGGCCACTTGGGGAACTTTACAACAACATAGTCAAGGGCAGGCTCAAAGCAGGCATATGTTTTTCCTGTTACCTGATTGATTATCTCATCAAGAGTATAACCGATAGCGATCCTTGTGGCAACCTTTGCGATAGGATAACCGGTAGCCTTTGATGCAAGTGCGGAAGAACGTGAAACTCTGGGGTTTACCTCTATTACCGCATACTCAAAGGAAGTGGGGTGAAGCGCAAACTGACAATTGCAGCCGCCCTCGACCTTGAGCTCGGAAATAATGTTCAGAGCCGCAGTTCTGAGCATCTGATATTCCTTATCCGAAAGAGTTACGGCAGGAGCGATAACTATGGAGTCACCTGTATGAACGCCTACAGGGTCGAAGTTTTCCATTGAGCAGACAGTTATAACATTGCCCTTACTGTCACGGATAACCTCAAACTCGATCTCCTTCCAGCCGCTGATACACTTCTCAACAAGTATCTGGGTAATGGGAGAAAGTCTCAGACCGTTTGTGGCAATATCAATGAGTTCTTCCTCGTTATTTGCGATACCGCCGCCTGTGCCGCCGAGGGTAAATGCGGGACGGACGATAACGGGATAATCAATTACCTTTGCAAACTCAACAGCATCGGGAACATTCTCAACGACCTTTGAAGGGATAACGGGCTCGCCTATCTTCTCCATAGTATCCTTGAACGCCTGTCTGTCCTCAGCCTTGTGGATAGTTTCGGGATTTGCACCGAGAAGCTTTACGTTATTTTCCTCAAGAAATCCGCACTCTGCAAGCTGCATTGAAAGTGTCAGACCTGTCTGACCGCCGAGAGTGGAAAGAATGCTGTCGGGCTTTTCGATCTTTATTATCTTCTTGACAACATCAAGTGTAAGAGGCTCGATATAGACCTTGTCAGCCATAGCCTTATCGGTCATAATGGTAGCAGGGTTTGAGTTGATAAGAACGACTTCAAGTCCCTCCTGCTTAAGAGCACGGCACGCCTGAGTACCCGCATAGTCAAATTCGGCAGCCTGTCCGATTATAATAGGACCCGAACCGATAACAAGAACCTTTTTTATATCGCTGCGAAGCGGCATTTTACTCAGCCTCCTTTGAGGATTTCATCATATCAATAAATTCATCGAAAAGATAAGCGGTATCCTGGGGTCCACCGCAAGCCTCGGGGTGGAACTGAACGGTGAAGCAGGGGAATTTTTTGTATCTTACGCCCTCACAAGTGCCGTCATTTGCATTCTTGTGGGAAACCTCGCCTACCTCGGGGTCAAGACTGTCATTGATAACAGCATAGCCGTGGTTCTGAGATGTAACGAATGTCCTGTCAAGAGCTATGTCGATAACAGGCTGGTTTGCACCTCTGTGACCGTATTTGAGCTTTTCGGTCTTTGCGCCGTTGGCAAGAGCCATAAGCTGATGACCGAGACAGATACCGAAAACAGGAATGTTATATTCCTTGATCTTTTTCAGATTTTCGATGATGTCAGTGTTCTCGGCAGGGTCGCCGGGGCCGTTTGAAAGCATAATTCCGTCAGGATCCATAGCCTTGATGTCCTCTGCGGGAGTGCCTGCGGGAACAACGGTAACATTGCATCTGCGCTTTACAAGCTCTCTTCTGATATTGAATTTGTAGCCGAAATCGTAGAGAACAACGTCATAAAGAGGATCTTCTGCCTTGAATGTCTCGGGCTTGTCCACAGTAACGGACCTGACCGCATTCTTTATTGAGAAAGCCTTTATTTGTTCGAGAAGCTCGTCCTTTTTCTCGTAAACATTTTCCGTGGTAATAACGCCGTTCATAACGCCGCTTTCACGGATTATTCTTGTAAGACATCTGGTGTCAATGGAATGGATACCGATAATGTTATGCTTTTTAAGGAACTCATCAACATTTCCCTCACATCTGAAATTTGAGGGTGAATTGCACCATTCCCTTACGATATATCCGCTTACACAAGAGCCCTTGGATTCGTAATCAGTGTCATTCACTCCGTAGTTTCCGATAAGGGGAAAGGTCTGTGTGACAATCTGACCGAAGTAGCTGGGGTCAGATAAGGTTTCTTCATAGCCGGTCATACCCGTTGCAAAGACGATCTCTCCGATAGATGTTCCCTTTGCTCCAAAGGAATATCCCTCGAAAATGCGTCCGTTGGCAAGCATAACATAAGCCTTGTCTCCCATATTGAATAAAGACATAAGTTATCCTCCTAAAATTTATTGCCATTGCCGAAATCGGCAGGTTTATCAATTATTTTCCGGTGCTTTTATCTGAGGAATGTGAGAGGTTATGTCCTCTTTCATTCTGAGCACTTCACGTCTTGCCGCAGCAGCATAGTCGTGCTCGTCGCAGCCCTCTTTCTTGTATGCGCACATTACTGCACGGGACGAATTTACGATAGCGCCGAGACCGTTCTTGTCAAATCCGCCTGCAACACCCTCAGCTCCGCCGCCTTGAGCACCGTAGCCGGGAACGAGGAAGAATGTGTGCGGAAGCTTTTCTCTCATCTCGGTGAGCATTGCGGGATATGTTGCACCTACGACCGCACCCACTGCGGAATAACCGTACTTGCCGATGCTGTCAGCACCCCACTTTTCGCACATATCGCCCATTGTCTCGTAAATAGTCTTGCCGTCGCAGAGTCGTCTGTCCTGAAGCTCGCCCGAGGACTTGTTGGAAGTCTTTACAAGCACGAAAATGCTGCCGCCTGTTTTAAGTGCGGGGGCAATGCCGTCTGTGCCGAGATATCCGTTTACTGTGAGGGAATCAGCGCCGAAAGGCTGTTCCTTTTTGCCAAATACATCGGTAGTTCCCAGATATGCAGCGGAATAAGCTTCCATAGTTGCGCCGATATCGTTTCTCTTGCCGTCAAGGATAACATACATTCCCTTTGACTGAGCGTATCTGATAGTCTTGTAAAGTGCCTTTACTCCATAGTAGCCGTACATTTCGTAATATGCAGCCTGAGGCTTTACAGCGGGAACAACATCGCATACAGCGTCGATTATCCCCTTGTTGAACTTGTAAAGAGCAGCCGCAGCAGCCTTGAAGCCTTCACCGTGCTTTGCAATGCACTTTTCCTTGATATATTCGGGGATATAATCAAGCTTGGGGTCAAGACCTACAACTGTAGGGTTCTGTGTTTCGATTATTTTGTCAATGAGTCTGTCAAATGACATATTATCACTCCTTTTCATTGCTGACGGATATTCATATATGACCTTTCCGTTTGAAACGGTAAGAAGGACTTTTCCTGTAAGCTTTTCTCCCTTGAACACGCTGTTTCGTGATTTTGACGCAAATTTCTCAGGCTCTACCGTCCACTCTCTGTCAAGGTCCGCTATCATAAATTCGGCCTTTGCACCCTTTTCTATCTTTGCTTCAGGCACGCCGATAAGTCTTCTCGGAGCGGCGGACATAAGGGTTACAAGCCTTGTAACGGGAAGCCCTGCCTTTTTGCAGAGAGTTGTATATGAAGCGGCAAAGGAGGTCTCAAGACCTACAACGCCGTTGGGCGCTTTGAGGAAATCAGATTTCTCCTCCGGGCTGTGGGGAGCGTGGTCGGTAACGATGCAGTCAACAGTACCGTCAAAAACGCCTTCGAGAACTGCTTCTACATCAGCCTTTTCTCTGAGAGGAGGATTCATTCTGAAATCCGCATCTCTTGCAAGAAGCTTGTCATCTGTGTACATAAAGTAGTGGGGAGCGGTCTCGCAGGTAACTCTTATTCCCCTTTTCTTTGCATCACGGATTTCACCGATGCTGCCCTTTGTGGAAACGTGGCAGATGTGTATTCTTGCGCCGCAGGAATCGGCAAGAGCGATCTCACGGGCAGTTATACTGTCCTCGGAGGCTCTGTCCATACCTTTTACGCCGAGCTTTTCGGATATCCTGCCCTTGTTCATAATGCCGCCGTTTATAATAGCGAGGTCTTCACAGTGCGATGCCACAAGCAGACCGTTTTTATTTGTCTTTTCAAGGGCACTTCTCATCATTTCCGCATTTTCGACAGGTCTGCCGTCATCGGATATCATCTTAATGCCGGCTTTTACATATTCATCATAATCCGCAGCCTCAGCACCGCTCATACCCTTTGTCACCGCACAAACGGGATATACCTTTACTCCCGTAGATTCAGCCTTTTTCATAATATAATCAGCAATTTCAACACTGTCGCAGACAGGCTTGGTGTTGGGCATACAAGCAACTGCCGTAAATCCGCCCGCAGCCGCAGCCTTGCAGCCTGTGACCACATTTTCCTTGTAGGTAAATCCCGGGTCTCTGAAATGAACGTGGATATCGCAGAGAGCAGGAAATGCCGAAAGTCCCGAGCAGTCATAAACAAGATCTGCGTCGCAGTCAATATTTTCCGCAACTTCGGCAATAGTGTCGCCGTCAACGAGGACATCAGCTTTTATTTCGTCATTTTCGCTGTAGACCGTCAGATTTTTGTAAAGTGTTTTCATTGATCCATTCCTTTCATATCAGCTTCGTTTTCAAGAATAACCACCTTGTCACAGCCGTCAGCCTCATTTACCATTACCCTTACAGTTTCTTCACGTGAGGTAGGAACATTTTTTCCCACATAATCGGGGCGGATAGGCAGTTCTCTGTGTCCCCTGTCAACAAGGACGGCAAGCTGGATATTCCTGGGTCTGCCCCTGCTCATTACCGCATCAATGGCAGCCCTGCAGCTTCTACCCGTAAAAATCACATCATCAACGAGAATGACCCTTTTATCCCTTACATCAAAAGAAACAGAGGACCTGTCACTGTCGGAAGCCTTGGTATCATCACGATAAGCGGTGATATCAAGGATACCCACAGGAACATCAAAGCCCTCTGTTTCCCTGATGCGTGAAGCTATTCGCTCAGCTATATAAACGCCTCTTGACATAATTCCGATAAAGCAAAGATCGTCAACGCCCTTGTTCCTCTCAATGATCTCACAGGAAATGCGGGCGATGGCACGGTTCATAGATTTTTCGTCAAGAATGACCGCTTTCTGAAGCATCTTAGCTTACCTCCGAATAAAAAAAACTGTCTGCCGATCCCGACAGACAGTTTTGAAAATTCATATAAAACCGCAGGCAAACAGTTACGCACTTTGCCCTGCCGCAAATATCAAATTCAAGCTGCCTTGTCGAACTCACGGGATCGACTTAAAGGTTGCTTATTTATCTTGATACATTATATCACATTCTTTTGCTAAAGTCAACAGAAAAAACAATTAATTTTTGATGAATTTGCCTATTACTCATTTTCCCCGGTCATATTTTCCTCAGTGGCATCATTTTCTTCGGCAAATGCATCTGAATTATCCTTTTTCAGAGTTTTTACCTTAAGTCTGTCCTTTACTGCCGAAAGTGATTCGGAATATTTATGAGTGATAAGTGTCTTTGCAAGACGCTCTGTAAATGCGTCCTTTTCTTCAACAAGTCTGCTGTACTCGCTTTTCAGTCTTTCCATATTGGCGGCGTTCATATCCTGGACCTTTTCCACCACATTGTCCTTAACGTCGATTATTTTGTCAACATTGCTCTTGACCTTAAGTGTTCCCGAAGCAAGCTTCATTCCCACTTTGACGGAGCCTGAGAGCATAAGCTTGGATATCTCGTCGATACGTCTGAATTTCTCATTCAGCTTCTTTACAGCCATAAGCGATACAAAAGTATCCACAGCAATAAGCACCGACATAACTATAACAATTGTTATTCCTGCTTTTATAGGTATTGAATCTATCGCCTTTTCCACCATTGGCTGGATATAACGTATAACAGCAACACAGCCTGCACCGAAAAGAATTGAATTTCTCAGACATATATAGCCTTTGTAGTTGAATTTCATATTGGAATAATCCCACCAGCGTGCGTGGAAAAGCTTTTCCATTCCCCAGCCAACAAAAAGCTCAAAAGCGGTGCAGAGTATGGTGCAGGCGAGAAACAAAGGCACTATCGTATTGCTTATGGGCTTGAAAAGCACTGTCACCATTATAACGCCAAGCCCTTCAATGGGACATATGGGCATATTCAGAAAACCTCTGTTCTGATACTCCCCTGTTTCATAGGTCATATCGATGACCTCGATACACCAGCCTATAAAGCTCCAGAAACAGAACATCAGAAAAAGCTGATAAAGGCTGTACCCAACATATGGTATTGTCTGCATAAAAACATCTGTCCTTCCAAAATCATACCAGATCTGAGCCGTTCGCCCTGATCCTGAATCTTACCCCGAGAAATTCCGCTGATTTTTTGCAAAGTATCATACGATTCATAAATATCTCGAAATACTCCATTACCGATGATATCCGATTGTCGATAGTCAGCTCAAGTATAAGCTCTGTCTTATCCTCATTAAAAGCAAGCTCAGACTTTTCCACCGCAAAATTAACTCTGTCGTGGATATCGTTTGCAAGAGCGCTTATATTTCTCACACGGCTGCGGCGGACATCGGTCTTATCCGCAATGATAAGGGCTGCTGTAATGGCGTTCAGCGGCTGTGCCGTTCCCTCGTCGTGATTTCCGATAGCGGAGATTATGTCGCATATCTCCTCGGCAGGCATATTCAGATTATCAAGGAGTCTGAAAGCCATAACCGCACCGCTCTGTGCGTGGTCGATGCGGTTGATGACATTGCCGATATCGTGCATATATGCGGCGATCATTCCAAGCTCGACCTTTCTTTCGTCACAGCCCAGCCCTTCAAGTATCATCTTTACCGTTTCAGCGACCTTTTCAACGTGAGTAAAGGAATGCTCCGTATAGCCCTGAACGGCAACGGCAGCATCCGCATTTTTTATATATGTGTGAATATCAGGATTTTGTCTGATATATTTATAGGTAACGTTACTTGACATAAACAGCCCTCCGCAACAGGATTACTTGTTTATTATACCACAGTCAGCCGATTTGTCAAGGAATTTGCACCGTTCTTTTAAACGATTTCCCAATTGTAACCAAATTTTAACTTGATTTTCATTTGATTGCGTATTATAATGTATATTAGATAGAAAAGAATGCCACACAGGCACAGAACAGAAGTTACGGACATTTGTCCGCATCAGGAGATGTTACATAGAATGAAAATAGTTAAGACCGCTTTGTGCTTTGCAGCGGTTTCTGCGGTGATGGTTTACGGCTGCCGCAGACTGTACAAAGCCGACGGTGACATTTCGGGCGCAGAGGTCGCAGCAGAGACTGTGCCGCCCGAAGAAACGGTCACCGAAGTTATAACAGAACCGACATCAGACAAGGAACTTTCACTCACATCGGGAAAAAGCATAACGTTCACTTTCCTCGGTGACTGCCTCCTTTCTTCAAACGCAGGAGATACACGTCCCGATGCTTTTAAGGCATATGCTGAGGAAAAGCCCGCTTCATATTTCCTTGAAAAAGCTGTTCCTTATTATGAAAGCAGCGACTTTGTGGTTGCAAACAACGAATATGTTCTCACCGACCGCAATCTTTCAAAAACGCCCAAAACAGGCACAGCCTTCTGGTTCAGATCTCCCACAAGTACAGCTGATATTCTGAAAGCAGGCGGCATTGATATTGTTTCCATTGCCAACAATCACACTATGGATTATGGCACAGCGGGATACAATGATACTGCCGACGCTCTCGATGCTGCGGGAATCACCTGGGGCGACCTTGACCACCCTGTTTATGTGGAAAAGGACGGCGTAAAATTCGGCATTCTCTGCACGAATATGTTCGGCACAAATTACGAGCCTATCATCACTCCGAAGATAGAAGAGCTCAAAGAAAGCAGTGACATTCAGATACTCTTCTTCCACGGCGGTACCGAAAAGGAACACGTTCCGGAGGACTGGCTTGTGGAAATGTGTCACAAATATGCCGATATGGGCGTTGACCTTATCGTAGGCTCTCACCCCCACGTTCTCAGACCTATGGAAAGCTACAACGGCGTGGATATCATTTATTCCCTCGGAAACTTCTGCTACGGCGGAAGCAGGCTCCCCGAAAATAAGACAGTTATCCTCACTGAGACTTTTAATTTCGACGAAAGCGGTTCCTACATATCACAGGAGGAAAGCTTCACACCGTTTTATGTATATGCAGGTGACCACAACAACTGGCAGCCAACTCCCGTTACGGACCCCGTTGAAATATCAAAAACGCTGGCATTTATGTACGGCGGAAATGATTCTCCCGTTACACCTTAAAATTGCACATATAACATAAAAAGGCAGCTTTTTCGGCTGCCTTTTTTATACTAATAACCAATTGTTCTATAGATAAAGCCGACAGATGAAATAAGCCCAGTCTAGGAAAGCGACTGCAGGCGGGCTTGCCGCCCGGCAAAGGAGTGTTGCTTTATAAAGCAACCTGACGCAGAATGGGCTTATTTCAGCCGAGGATTTGTCCATAGGTTAATTGGTTATTAGTATTATATCTTATCAGCACTTCTCAGAAGCTCTTCCGCATTTTTCAGAGCTGTGTCGGTAATGTTTTCACCAACCATAATTCGTGCGATCTCACGCTTGCGCTCCTCAAAATCAAGCTTATGAACAGAGGTGAATGTTCTTCCGTCCTTTGTTTTTTTCTCAATAAGCAGATGATTGTCCGCCATTACTGCCATTTGCGAAAGGTGGGTAACGCAGAGCACCTGCTGGCTGCGCGATACCTGCTTTAGCTTTATACCTATTTTTTGAGCCGCTCTTCCGCTGACACCCGTATCAATTTCATCAAAAATAAGTGTGTGGATATTGTCCTTTTCGGCAATGACATTTTTGAGAGCAAGCATTATTCTTGAAAGCTCACCGCCCGAAGCTATCTTCGACATCGGCTTCATACCCTCGCCTGCGTTTGTGGATATCATAAATTCCACCGTATCCATACCCGCAGCTGTCAGCTTGCCCTTTTCCATAGCCGCACATATCTTTACATTCGGCATATCAAGGAATTTCAGTTCTTCTTCAACCTGCTTTGAAAATCTTTCAGCCGCTTCCCTGCGTGCAGCGGAAAGAGCCTTTGCCTTTTCGGAAACATCGGCAAGGAGCTTTTCCCTGTGTCGGGCAGTCTGCTCAATTTCGTCCGATGACATATCAAAATCGCTTATTTCCTCTGATGCCTTGTTATAGCATTCAAGCACGTCCGAAAGCTCGGGGCCGTATTTCTTTTTTATTCGGTTGAGCTCATTGAGACGATCTGTAAGATATGCATATCTTTCCGCATCAATATCAATTTTATCAAGCTCGGAGGATATTTCTGAAATGATATCCTCCAGCTCGGCTCTTACATTCTCAAGCCTGTCCGACAGCACCTTAAGAGACGGAACAGCATCGGCAAATGCGGACAGATCACCGCAGGCATCGGAAACAAGCTCCATTGCTCCGGGAACATCACTGTCATCAATGCCGTCAAGATAGCTGTGAGCTTCATTCAATGCCGCACAGATATCCTCACTGCTCTGAGCGATCTTGTATTCGGCTTCAAGTGCTTCGTCCTCATTTTCCTCAATGTTGAGACTGCCGATCTCTTCGATCTTTTCCCTGAGCATCTCCTCACACTCTGCCTTTTCCTTACGTTCAAGGGTTAGCTTTTTCAGTTTTCGGGATATCTCCTGAAGCTGTTTGAAGCTTTCGTGATATTCCTCTGTCTGCTTTTCAAGCCCGCCGTAGCTGTCCAGAATTGACAGGTGCCTTTCGGGATTCATAAGTATCTGATTATCGTGCTGACCGTGGATATTAACAAGGCACTCCCCTATTTCACGTAGCACCGAAACTGTAGAGGCTCTTGAATTGACCCTTGCAATGCTGCCGCCGTCTGAGTTTATTTCTCTTGTAAGGGATATCTGACCGTCCTCGTGAGATACACCAAGCTCGTCAAGTCTTTGGCATACATTATCGGAAAGCTGGGTAAAAAGTGCGGAAATAACAGCCTTGTCACAGCCTGCACGGACGATATCCTTGGTTATCCTCTGACCGAGAACGGCATTTATTCCGTTTATCAGAATAGATTTTCCTGCGCCCGTTTCGCCCGTGAACACATTGAAATGATCCGAAAACGGTATGGAAGCCTCTTCAATTATAGCAAGATTTTTTATATAAAGCTCACTGAGCATTCAAATCACCCTTTTTATCGCTGAAGATAACGCTTTGCATTTCCTTTACAAAAGCGGCTGCGTCCTTTTCGGAGCGCATAAGCACGAATATTGTATCATCACCCGCCAGAGTTCCCACAACGCCGCTGAAGCCCAGCTTGTCAAACATTGCGCAGGCGGCATTCGCCATTCCTGCGTGGCACTTGAAAACCACGGTGTTAAGGGCATAATCAACCGAGTTCACCGACTCTCTTATCAGTGCGGGTATTTCCGCCGAGCTTTTTTGCGGCACAAAATATCGGTCCTGCTTTTTTATGAGACCAAGCTCCTTGATGTCACGGGACAGCGTTGCCTGAGTAACATCAATGCCCCGCCTTAAAAGCTCTTCACGAAGCATTTCCTGAGTTTCAACAGAAATGTTTTTTACTATCTCAAGAATTATCCCGTGTCTTTCAGATTTGACCATTTTGATCCACCTCAGATATCCTTAATTGGATTTAAAAGCTTTTTGTTGACGGAATTGAAAAATGAATTTCCCTGTATATCAATGAGCCGCAGGAATTTTCTTGAACGGGTAATGAAAAGCTTGTCGTCCCTTTCTGCGCTTTCCTGTATCTGCCCATCAATACTGAGGTACAGTGGCGTGTTGTCCCTTGATCTGAACGTTACTTCAAGCTTTTTTTCAGTGGAGAAGAGCATTGTTCTCGATACAAGCGAATGTGGGCATACAGGTGTCATCTGAATGCATTCAAGCCCGGGTTCAAGTATAGGTCCACCTGCGGACAATGCATATGCTGTGGAGCCTGTGGGAGTGGAAAAGATAACTCCGTCAGCTCTGAGAGTGCTCACATTTGTACCGTTCACGGAAACAAAGTAGTCTGCAAGCCTGCCGAACTGACTCGATATCACGATATCGTTGAGAGCCGTAAAAGTGTCCTTTTTTCCGCCGCCAACAAATTCACAGTCCAGCATCATTCGGTTTTCAACGGTGTAATCCCCGCTCATCAGCTTTGACAGGTTGTAAAGCTCGTCAGGCTCCATAGATGCCATGAAACCAAGGCGACCCGTATTTATCCCAAGCAGCAGCTTGTCATATTCAGCGGCATATGCGGAAGCTTCAAGAATAGTTCCGTCTCCGCCCACGGCGATTATTAAGTCACACAGCTCCGCAGCCTCTTTCACAGGCATAAATTTCACATATTTTTTCACGGGAAAACGCTCTTTCAGATTGTCAGCGCAGAATATTTCAAAACCCATATTATGAAGCATAGAGCAGACCTTTCCTGTGGTCTCGTATGCATTTTTCTTCGAAAAATTAGGCCATATCACAGTTTTCATAATATGCTTCCTTTCACGCCTTCTTAAAGCTCTTATGGGCATTTGAAACTATTTCGGCACAGTCAACAGGTTTGCCGATAGAACTGCCCTTTACGGCACAGATAAGGTACTCGATATTTCCTTCACCGCCCTGAATGGGAGAAAAGTCTGCTCCCATTACAGTAAGACCGTTTTGTGTGCAGAATGAAACTATATCGCTGAGTACCGCTCTGTGTACCTTGTCGGAACGGACAATGCCATTTTTGCCGATATCTGCTCTGCCGCATTCAAACTGTGGCTTTACAAGCATAACAGCCTGACCCTTATCGCAAAGCAGCTCCGAAATTTTCGGGATAACCTTTTTTAGCGATATAAACGATACATCTGTTGATATAAACTGTATATTCCTGTCAAGCTCCGATGGCAGCAGGTCTTTGATGTTAACGCCCTCCATATTCTTCACACGCTTGTCATTGAGCAGCTTTTCATCAAGCTGACCGTGCCCCACATCTACCGCATAAACAAATTCAGCGCCGTTTTGTAGCATACAGTCCGTAAAGCCGCCCGTTGATGCACCGATGTCCATACATACAAGACCGTTTACCGATATTTTAAAGCTGTCAAGAGCCTTTTCAAGCTTTAGTCCGCCCCTGCCGACATATTTGGGCAGGGGGGCACAGAGCGTAACTTTGTCATTTTCCGATATTTCTTTAGAGGGCTTTGTCACAACAGCCCCGTTAACGGCTACTCCGCCCTCGGATATCATTCTTTTGGCTGTTTCACGGCTTTTCACAAGTCCGCTTTCAGACAAATATACATCAAGCCGCATAGCTTCCTCCGTATCGTCAGTTTATAAAATCAGAGATTTTCTTCTCTATTCCCGCTTTGTCAAGGAAAAATCTTTTCAGAGCATTTTCGGTCTTTGCCTGCTTGACAAAGCCGTGTATCGCATTTATGCTTATGTCGCCCTTCCAGCCCTTTGCAGCAAGAGCTGCTGTAAGATGCTCACCGATGCTGCCGTTCTGAAGGGTTTCTTCAAATATGATTATCCTGTCATATTTCATACAAAGGTCAATGACAGTGCTTTCAATCGGGAATATTTTTACAAGCTTTAACACATCTGCATCAAGACCGCTGTTCCTTACAGCTTCGCATACCGTGCCGCCTGTCCGTCCGTAGCCTATGGCAAGATTTTTGCTGCCCTGTCCCTCGAAACAGAACATACTATTATCATCAAGCTTCATTTTTACTTTGCTCTGAGACCCCCTCGGATATCTCACAGCTGCCACGGAGGGAGTGTCATAAAGAGCTTTTCTGAGACAAAGACGCAGCTCGTCATAATCCGACGGTGAGTAGACAGTAATATTCGGGATACAGGTGAGCATAGGAACATCAAAAAGTCCCTGATGAGTTTCGCCGTCCTCACCCACTATTCCCGCACGGTCAATTCCTAAAACGATATGTGTCCTGCTTATCGCAGCATCGTGTATGATCTGGTCATATCCACGCTGCAAAAAGCTTGAATACACCGCAAAAACAGGCAGCATTCCGCTGACAGCAAGACCTGCGGCAAATGTAACTGCGTGCTGCTCTGCAATGCCCACATCAAAAAATCTTGACGGGCAGGCTTCCGCAAATTTATTGAGCCCCGTGCCATATTTCATAGCCGCAGTAATTGCACAGATACGCTTGTCGGAAGTTCCGAGCTTTGCAAGCTCATCACCGAAAACAGCAGAAAAGCTGTCGCTGCTGATAAATTCGGGATTGCCCTGCTTTATAGCTTTAGGCGCAAGCCCGTGGAACGCTCCGGGATTCTTTTCCGCAGGACGGTACCCCTTGCCCTTGACGGTGTTTACGTGAACAAGCACAGGCTTTTTAGCCGCTTTTGCCGCTTCAAGGGTCTCTTCAAGGCTTTTTAAGTTGTGACCGTCAACAGGACCGAGATATACAAATCCAAGGTTTTCAAACATTGTTGCCCCTGCGGGCTGACCGTTTGAACGGTAGAGCATCCACCTTACAGCGTCCTTTGAAGCAAGCATAAGCTCCTTTACGGGCTTTCCCACAACAGGAGTTTTGTCAAGAATATCCTCCACATTTTTCTTGACTTCAACATAAGCTTTTCTTCCTCTGAGAGAAGAAAGATATTTTGCAAGAGCGCCTACATTTTTGGATATCGACATCTCGTTGTCATTAAGTATAACAATAAGGTTGTCATCACTTTTTCCTGCGTTGTTAAGTCCCTCATAGACCATACCGCCTGTGAATGCACCGTCTCCGATAACTGCGATAACATTGTGGTCATCGCCCTGAAGTCTCATCGCCTTTGCAATACCGCAGGCTGCGGAGATAGAGTTGCTGCTGTGTCCGCTGATAAAAATATCGTGCTCGGATTCGGTAGGCTTTGCAAATCCCGATATTCCCCCCTCTGTCCTGAGAGTGGAAAAATCATTCAAACGTCCTGTGAGCAGCTTATGAGTGTATGCCTGATGACCAACGTCCCAGATTATCCTGTCAAAGGGCGATTCAAAAATACGGTGTATGGCCATTGTAAGCTCCACCGTTCCGAGATTTGAAGCAAGATGTCCGCCGTTTTCGGCAACTGTATCAATAAGTATCCCTCTTATTTCCCTGCAAAGGCTTATACACTGAGGTATGGAAAGCTTTTTAAGGTCACCGGGGAGATCAAGGTCTTTCAGCCTTACGGTTGTATTGTCATTCATAATTATGACCATTCCTTTTTAAGAGCTTTTGATGTTTAAGCTCCGTCTGAAAATTTTTATTTCCAAACATTGTCATTTTATATATTCATTGGCATAATAAAAGCAAGTGTTATTCCGAGAAATGCACCGCTTACTACCTCAAAGGGAGTATGTCCCAGATATTCCTTCATAACCGCAATGCTTGTGTTGGCGGCCTGTGCAATATCTTCGAGCGGTTTTCCCGATGAAGCGGGGCGGCTTTCAAGAATACGGTTTATCCTGTTGATAGCCTTAGCGTGCTGTCCCGCAGCTC
>CAKSPU010000033.1 GCA_934486875.1 uncultured Oscillospiraceae bacterium | reverse complement strand
GAACGCTATGATTTTGCTTTGTTTTTATTATACCACTTTTTCCTCGGTTTGGGAAGATTTATTCAGTGATTCCTTAAGAATACCCGAAAATATTGAACTTGTTTTTATTCCGCCGTACACACCGGAAATGAATCCGATCGAGCAGATATGGAAAGAGATAAGAAAACGTGGTTTTAAAAATGAAGTGTTTCAATCACTTCAAAAGGTCGTTGACAGACTTTGTGATACTATCTGCTCATTGTCTAATGAAACCATTAAAAGTATTACCGGAAGAGATTCGATTTTATCTATATGCTGATTGAAGATTAGTATTACAGGTCATAAGGAAGTATTATCGAATGAAAGCGCAAAGTATTGGCTGGGAGTGCTGAATGAGCTGAAAAATCGTGGTGTAAAGGATATGCCGACGGGCTTTCCGGAATGAAAGAAGCTGCAGCAGCTTGAGCGGGTCACTGAAAAGTGGGAGAAGGATTATCCGAATGCAATGAAAAGCCGGCATACAAACCGGGACGTTATCTCACCGATATTCAAGTTTTCAGCACAGGTCAGAAAGGTCATATACACTACCAATGCCATTAAAAGCCTTAACAGCGGCTATCGCCGTCTGAACAAGCAGAGAAGCGTATTTCCGATCGATACAGCACTGCTTAAGGCTCTGTATCCGGCAACAACGGAGATATCCAAAAAACGGACAATGCCGCTTCGTGACTGGGGTAAGGTGTTGGGCGAGCTGGAAATTATGTATCCTGACAGGCTGGCATAACGCCGCCGCCAATTATCCGGATTCCATTCCGCTTCGCTCCATTCCATCCGGATAATTGGCGATGCGCCTTGACAAAATGCAGTATTTTTTGTATACTGTAAAAAAATGGAGCAGCACCAAATGACTGCTCCTCTAAACATTGTTTTTTACTGCAGTTTTCGTTTTTACAGAGATTTTTTCGCAGGATCCGTTTGTGACTTTTTTGTTTTTAAATACCCACTTTTATTTTTACGGATCAAAAATATTGTATAATAAAGACAGAGGTGATACACTTGACCGACAAAAAAGCACTGAAGCTGCTTTCTCAGACACACCGCAGGGAGCTTACCGGCGAAGAGATCAATTACTGCATTGAAAAGAACGTTCTTTCAAAACACAAGCCCGTCTCTCACAGCGAGCTTATACATCAGATAAAGTCAGCGGCGGCAGCCATCACAGCCGAAAAAGCTGTAAAAGGCTTTCTGTACAGCATTTCATCAGGAGATCATCGCTACAGGACTGCTCTCTCCAGCCTTATCTGGGCAAATTCGCTTTATGAGCACCCCCTTGAGCCGCTCAGGGAATACAACGGGATCATTACCTGTAAAATATGCGGTGAAAGGTTTCATAACGGCATAAGCTTCATTGATATGGTAAAATATTGCCGTGACAGGCTTATTCCTTCAAAAAATTTTATGGACACAGGCTGCGGCGGATATGTTCTTAATGACCTTACCGAATTTGCAAAGCTGCCTGAGGTTGATCACTGCGAGAAGGACATTTACATAATCAACCGTATGCTGGGACTTGCGGAGGAAATAAGCCCGACAAACAAGGTAAATGCTCTTCTGAAGCTTATCGCTGCGGAGGAAAGCATATCCCTTTCGGCTGCGGACGCATATTCGGTGCTGGGCGTTCTTTCGGCGTGCGGTGCTTTCGATACCCCTGAATACAAAAGCTGTATGAGCGGCTTTGTTCCCTGCTGCGAGCGCAGCTTTGTCTATGAAACGGATATATATTATCCTCTGAATATGTGGAGGGGCAAGTACGGAATAAATTACAGCGCATTTCAGAATGCTTTCGGGAATGACATCGCATCAATGATCTCACCGATAAAAGGCAAGGTCAGACGCACCGAGAAAAGCTCCTCCCGTTCAGCATCGACAGCAGAGGAATTTTTCAGGGACGGAGAGCACATAATCGAACTGAGCAATGATATGCGGTATTATTACGGCTTGTTCCCGCTTGATAAAAATTGGGACAGGCAGACAAGTTTTTCGGTGACTCACGGCATAATGAAACGCACCGAAATGTTTTTTGACGGAAATACTGTAAAGAAATTCATATATGAGGAATTGGCGGGAAAGGACGGCTATAAATACTACCTCGAATGCGACACGGATACTGCAACGAATGACAGGAAGCTTATAATCCCCAAAACATCACGTGGCAGAGAGCAGCCTCTGACTCCCTCTCTCCTGCAAACTCCTACATATATGAACGGACATTTGCAGGTTATCCTTAACAGTAAAAACAGCAGCGTGACCTCATTTAACAGCAGAAACGATCAGCTTCTTCCGATACCTGCTTCTTTACCTGACAGACAAATGAAAACAAGTGACGATTTTTATGAATATACGGAAAAGCTGATATCTTCGCTGCCTGAAAACTACCCGGAGCTTATCGAAGGCTTCCGCAATAAAAAACGTACCCACATCAGATTTACGGCAGGAGACATTTTCAGGATACAGTTTACCCCTCATCTCTATACCTATTGCCTTATTCTCGGAAAAGTAAGAGACATTTTAAAATGGAAAGAGATACCCGAGGAGCACCCTTTTCACAAGGTAATGACCCAGCCCATAATTTACAGGCAGTACGGCATCATAACGGACGACCCTAATATGACAGCCGCAATGCTCAGTAAAGTACCGCTGCTTGACCCCAGGATCGCACAGGATAATGAGATCATTTTCGGCACATATCCCATTGTATGCTCCAAAAAGCTTGAAGAAAGCGACATTGATCTTGGATTCGGGATAAACAGGAATATGAAAACAGTGGTATGGGGACTTACGATGCATACCTTCGGCAATGAATACGCCGATATGTTCGATGACGCTTTCAGCAGCGATATGGGAATATGCATTGACAGAAACGGCGGTGTATCAATGACATACGGCGTATCACTGGGCATAAATTACATTGCTTCGGAAAAGACAGGGCATATTGCTTCACAGAAAAAGACAGCGCAGGATAAGCTCAGATCCCGCATTGCCGCCCGTCTCGGACTTGATGAAAATAACGGTGCAGATGAATTTGCGGAGCGTTTCGGGGGAATAACACGAAAACAATATATTGAGCTTGCCGAAAAAAGATTTAAAAGATAATTTTTCAAGGCATAAAAAAGCTCCCGTTTTCAGGTCTTTCGGTATCTGGTGTACCGACAAGTCTCCGAAAACGGGAGCTTTGATTTTCAGATCAGCTGCTCTTTCTGAAATTATTATCCGTGAGTATTCTTGCACAAATAAGTCCGAGAGGCAGTGAGATGATTATGAGGAACGCCTTTGTAAGCCACATTCCCCCGTTTGCGATGTCATATGCTCCGAGATAGTAAATGCCTTTGTACAGAAACATTCCCGGGACCATAATGACAATTGAGGGAACTGTAAGGGTTATTCTCGGATAGCCCACCTTTGATTTCATTGCCGACGCAAGAAGTCCCGCAGTGAGAGCTCCAATAAATGCTGCAACGGCTGCGGGGATATCTGTGAAATCAATAAGCTCCAGCCTGAGAGTGTTTGCTATCATACCGATAAGTCCCGCCGTAACAGCCATTTTACGCTTGCTGTTGAAGAGGAATGAGAAGCCGTACACACCGCAGAAGCTGCAAATGAGCCTTATTGCCATTTTAAGAACGGGATTCATCACAAGCTCGGGAAGATCGGCAGGATAGGAATGTAAAAGAAGCGCCGTTACCCAGCCCGTCACCGTAGCCGTCAGGATTATAAGCAGCGCATAGGTAAGCCTTTCAAGTCCCGAACGGAGATCAAGCTTTGCAAGGTCGATGCCGCCTGTTATAAGGGGAAATCCGGGGATAACAAAAAGCATCGAGCAGATATATCCCGACTGGTGCACCCCCGAAACATTGAACAAAAGCTGTGAAAGCCTGAAAAGCAGGATATATGTAACACACGCCGCCGCCACACCGACAGACACATTCGCAAGCAGCGTTATATGCCTTTGCAGCAGCTTTTTTCTCACAAACATACCTACAGCGGCACCGAAAAATGCAAGTATCATTTCAACAGGACCGCCGCCTAAAAGAAATGTAAATCCGCAGCAGGCAAGACCCGATGCAAGCGCAAGATTAAAAGCCGTGTAATTGGGCGGTATCTCTCCGATCTTATCAAGTATCCTGTGGAACTGGAGAACCGAATACTTTCCCGCTCTTTCCGCAAAGCCGTCGGCAAAACGTTCAAGCTCGTTCAGCTTGTCGGTATTTACTCCCGTGGTGCTGAGAGTTATCTCGTTAGTACGGGATTCGCCGTTTTCTATGCAGGTGCATTCAATGGTCAGAAGCCCGATATCCGCATTGCAGACGATCCCGAGGGCTCTCGCTATCTTGTTCATAGAAGCACGGACTCTCCAGGCTCCCGTGCCCACTGAAAGCATCATCATTCCCACCCGTTCCACAAGCGAGGATTTTTCCTTAAGTGTGGCATTCACAGCGGGTTCGTAGCTCTCCTCCCCCACTATCTCGTGCCAGTCGATAGACATATGCTGTTTTCTGAATTTGCTCATTGACAAAACCTTTCTGACAAAAAATAAGTGCAAGAATATTATACATCAAACAATGCCGTATGTCAATATTTTGCAGTGGTCATTCACGGTATTTCAATGAGTGGATTATTCTTCTTAAAATTATTGTAGGGGGCGGGTTTCCCGTCCCGCAGTCACCAATATTATAAAAAACGGGACGGGATATCCGTGCAGGCTTTTAACAGGTATGCACGGATTTTATTTTAACAACATTTTCGTCCAAATAATTCAGTTGAATACAGGACAAAGCTGTGATATAATATAAAATATTTTAGCATATTTTGGAGGAATACAGGCGTGGCATCAGTCAGATCAAAAGAAATGGATATGCTTGGCGGCGGACTTGCGGGAAAGCTTATAATTTTCGCAATGCCCCTTGCATTCAGCAGTATATTGCAGCAGCTTTTCAACTCCGCAGATGTGGCGGTGGTAGGCAGATTTGCGGGAGATAACGCCCTTGCGGCAGTGGGCAGCTGCGTGGCACTTGTGGGAATTTTTGTAAACCTCATCGTGGGTCTTTCAGTTGGACCGAACGCAGTCCTTGCAATGTTCATCGGACAGCGTGACAGAGGAAAAATAAGCGGCACGCTCCATACAGTCCTCACATTCGGACTTTTTCTCGGGCTGGGACTTATGCTCATAGGTCGGCTCACCGCAAAGCCCATACTCGAGCTGTCCGGCACTCCCGAAAGCGTTCTGAGCGAAGCTATGCTGTACATAAACATCTATTTTATAAGCATACCCTTTATGGTCATATACAATTTCGGCGCAGCAATCCTCCGAAGCTACGGTGACAGCCGGAGACCTATGTACTATCTGCTCATATCGGGACTTGTGAACGTGGCTCTGAATCTGCTCCTTGTCATCGTCTTTAAGCTTGGGGTCGCAGGCGTTGCCATATCCACGGTGATCTCAAACGTTCTCAGCACATTCCTCGTCCTTATCCACCTTTACAGAAGAGATGACGAATTTGCATTCCGACCGAAGCAGATGGGGATAAACAGGCAGTATCTCCTGAAAGTCCTTCAGATAGGCATTCCTGCGGGAATACAGGGTGCAATATTTTCAATATCCAACGTGTTCATTCAGAGCGGCATAAACTCATTCGGTGAGAACGCCATTGCAGGCTCTTCCCTTGCTCTGAATTTCGAGTATTTCACCTATGACATCGCCAATGCATTCGCACAGGCTGCCGTGACCTTTACCAGCCAGAATTACGGTGCGGGAAATATAAACAGATGCAAGAAAATATTCCGTGAATGCATTCTGTTCGGCTTTGTTTTTACCGAGATACTCAGCATAATCTTTATTGTCTGGGGAGATTTTTTCGTAAGCATATACACGACCGGCGAAGCAGTGGCAGCATTTGCCCTCAGCAGAATGTATCACGTATGCTCCCTCGAGGGCATCACCGCCACCTACGAGGTGGAAAGCGCAGCTCTCAGAGGTATGGGAAGATCCCTCGAGCCTGCGATATTCACAATTCTCGGAACCATGGTGTTCCGTCTCATATGGCTCTCCACCGTGTTCAAATGGGTGCATACCTATGAGATGCTTATGAATGTGTATGTGGCTTCCTGGGTATTCACAGGAGTTTCGCTGCTCATCGTGTACCTGCTCCACATAAGGAAAATATCAAGGGAGAGCGCAGCGGAACAAAATTAAAATCAAAGAAATTTCCACCTCTTTGCCGTGTTTATCTACTGACAATTTCAAAATTATATTGTATAATATTTTCAGAAAATAACGGAGGTAATAAGCTATGCCAACAAATATAAATGCACAGAGTGCGCATCTTCTCCCCGGTCTCTTCAAGGAGCGCTCCGATGTAAACAGAGCTTATCTTATGGAGCTGAAAACGGAAAATCTTCTCCAGAATTTCTACCTTGAAGCCTGCATACGCACCGACAGGGACGTTACCGAAATGCATCAGGGCTGGGAGTCCCCCATCTGTCAGCTGAGAGGTCATTTCCTCGGTCACTGGCTCTCCGCCGCAGCAATGCTCATTGCGCAGAACAATGACCGTGAGCTGAAAGCAAAGCTTGACAATATAATTGATGAGCTTGAACGCTGCCAGAAGCTCAACGGCGGAAAATGGATAGGCTCGGTACCCGAAAAATATTTTGAAAGGCTGGAGAAAAACGAGTACATCTGGTCACCCCAGTACACTCTCCACAAAACTCTCCTCGGTCTCTGCCACAGCGCAATGTACGCAAAGAACGACAAGGCTCTCGTTATCCTCGGCAATGCCGCCGACTGGTACCTCGACTGGACTGCGGATATGGAAAAGAAAAATCCCCACGCCGTTTACAGCGGTGAGGAGGGCGGAATGCTGGAGGTATGGGCAGGGCTCTATCAGCTCACAAATGACGAGAGATATCTCACTCTTGCCGAGCGCTATTCCCACCCCTCTATCTTCAAAAAGCTGGAGGACAACGGCGATCCCCTTTCAAACTGCCACGCAAATGCAAGTATCCCCTGGGCTCACGGCGCTGCAAAAATGTATGAGATCACAGGCGATGAAAAATGGCTCCGCCGTGTAAAGCTCTTCTGGAACTGTGCTGTTAATGGAAGAGAGGCTTTCTGCACAGGCGGTCAGAACTCGGGCGAGTTCTGGATACCTCCTCACAAGCTCGGTATGTTCATCGGTGAGCGCACTCAGGAATTTTGCACAGTTTACAATATGGTACGTCTCGGAGATTACCTTTTCCGCTTCACAGGCGACAGCAGCTATCTCGATTATATTGAGAAAAACCTCTACAACGGCTTCCTTGCACAGCAGAACAAATTTACGGGAATGCCCGCATATTTTCTGCCTATGAAGTCGGGCAGCGCAAAAAAATGGGGCAGCAAGACCCACGATTTCTGGTGCTGCCACGGAACCACCGTTCAGGCGCACACTATTTATCCCCAGCTCTGCTGGTACGAGGATAATGACCGCAGCCGACTTTTCGTTGCTCAGTACATCAATTCCGAGTATAAGCGCAGCGAGAATGTGACCGTTACCCAGAGCGTTGATATGAAGTATTACAACGACGGTGCCACCTTTGACGAGCACGACGACAGCAGAATGAACCGCTGGTACATCAAGCTCAGTGTAAGAGCCGAAAAACCCGAGAAATTTACTCTTTCCCTCCGTGTTCCCCGATGGGTAAAGGGCGAGCCTGTTGTTTCCGTAAACGGCGAAAATGTGAAGAATGCTGCCGAAAACGGCTTTATCGACATTGACCGCACCTGGGAAAACGACACCGTGAATATTTACTTTCCCTCAGCCCTCACAGCGTCCTCGCTGCCCGATATGCCCCAGCTCACAGCATTCTCCGAAGGACCCGTTGTCCTTGCGGGACTTTGCGAAAAGGACTGCGGCATCTATATGGATAATGACGCTCCCGAAAGCGCCCTCACCTATGTTACCGAACACACCTACAGCACATTCCCCTGGCAGCAGAGCGTTTACCGCACCGTAAATCAGCCCGAGAATTTCGACCTTATCCCCATTTATGACGTGACAGACGAAAAATACACCGTATATTTCACAAAGAAAAAAGCTTAATTGATATTTTTCCGTCCGAATGAGTTTTTGTACTGAGCGGGAGTCATTCCCTCAAACTCCCTGAACACTCTCATAAAATATTTTTCATCAGAGAAGCCGCAGGAAAATGCGGCTTCTTTTATTGTCACGCCGTAGTTTGAAAGCAGGGTCTTGGCGGTCTTTATCCGCAGCCCGTTCGTGTATCTGACTATCGAAACGCCCATATTTTTCTTGAATACCGACGAAAGATAATCCGCCCGATAGCCCAGAGCCTCCGCAAGCTCCGAGACCTCAAAGGGCAGGAAGTAATGATTTTTTATCCACTCTCTTGCCGATATCACCAAGGGCGGCAGACCTGTACCTGCGCTGCGGCTTCGGAAATATTCCTGTGAAAGCTCCATAATCAGCAGGCTCACGGCATAGTCCGACATATTTTTCGTATAGTGATTATTTTCCTCCAGTGACATATCCATAAGCTGATGAAAAAGCTGCGCCGTCCGCCCCGATGATGAAACTGACCACACCTCTGGAAGCTGATATGTATATTCTCCGCCGTCATCTGCCGTTTCAAAACCGCAGTCCGACCGAAAATGCGCCCAGAGATACGATACTCTGCCCTCTGAGCAGCGAAAGCCGAAGTGCTCCTCACCTGCGGGCAGCAGGATATACTGCCCTGCCGAAACGGTATGCTCCCTGCCGTCCGAATCAATATATATGGTGCCCTCGGTCATCATAATAAGCACATTTTCATCAAACAGGCGGCGGTGGTGGATAAATCCCGAGCGGCTCATAAACTGCCCGCAGACGATGAACGAAAGAGGCTTTGTTGTTTTGCAGCCGAGCAGTCTCGTCTCATTTTGTGACATCTCCGACATTTCCCCTCCATAAAACATTTCATTGCTTTCATTATAACATTATTTTTTAAATCTGCCAATATTTTTTTGCATAAAATATCCTCCTATGGAATTTTAATAAACCATAGGAGGATATTTCGTTTCAGTTCTTTTAATTTTTAAGAAGCTCTGTCATATTCAATCACACGTTCAATTGCTCTGAACTGCTCGGAAGTGAGAACAATAACATCGCTGTCGGCATTTATGCTGTTTACATAGTCGATGCATTCCGAAACAGTCATATCATCAACCGTTTTAGAGGTGGTCGTAAAGCTTACCGAATTATAATTGTAAGGGAGCTTTACACCATCGGAATAAACAACGCTGACGATAACTTCGTACTCTGTCTCAGGCGCAAGACCCGAAAGCGTGCAGCTTGTTCCCGTGCAGCTTTCCATAAGGATAAAGCTGCCGTTATCTATCCTGTAAATATCATAGGAAACCGCAAAGGGGTCTGCCTGCCAGGAAAGCTCTGCACTGCTGTACTTTTCACCGCCCGCAGTCACAGCAGCGTTTCTCGATAAAACCGTGACCCTTGCGGAAGCTGTGGATACAGTCTTGCTTCCGTTGGAAAAATCACATCTGAAAAGCACCGTATCACGCTCACTGATGCCGTTTTTGTAAATATCGAACACTGCCTCAGATGATGTTGCCCCATTGCCCGAGGACACATTTGCAGATGCGGTGACAGCCTCTTTCCAGCTTGCACCGTTGTCAAGGCTTATAATCCATTGTGATGCGGCATTCTCAGCGGAAACCGCAGCGGAAAGCTCTATCTGTTCGCAGGGATATACCGTTTTATCCGCGGGATCCTTGGTTATCTCAAATTTTGCTT
Organism: uncultured Oscillospiraceae bacterium; assembly: GCA_934486875.1. Taxonomy (GTDB): domain Bacteria; phylum Bacillota; class Clostridia; order Oscillospirales; family Ruminococcaceae; genus Huintestinicola. The sequence continues at coordinate 18,482 of CAKSPU010000033.1, read as the reverse complement.
CCGTCTGCGGAGGTATGTCAAGGAGTGTTATGCCCGAAAATCCAATGCTGTCCTTATTGTTGAGCTTCAGGTAGCAAAACTCGCCGTTGGACCGGTTCCAGAGCTTTGTTATCTGGTCATATGAAACATATGCGATATGAGCATCTTTGTCTGCGTCATAGGGTCCGAAAGTTGTCCAGCCGCCCCAGGCTCTGTTCATCAGCGCAAATTCGGGAAGAATGCTGCCGCTGTATTTTACTGCGATCTCCTTGTCCGAAGCAAAACCGTTAAGACTGCTAAGATCAACAACACCGTCACCTGAGATGTTTACATATGAACCGCCGGAAAAATCATTGTGGGCATACATAGGATAGGTTATACGTGCCTTGGTGCCCCACTTGGTGCTGTTTCTCGTGGAGATGAGCATATCTACTACCTTTTCTCCCGATGTATACCACTCATATGTAGACCTGTTTATATATCCGTGAGCCTCTCCGCCGTTGTTTGCTTCAACGTTATTGTCCCAGAGCACGCAGGGAATACCGTATTCGGAAGCATTTCTCATATATGCCTCAGCCCATTTGAGCCTTGCGTCGTCATATCCGTAATTTGAAGCACTGAACTCGCCCAGCACTATCGGCACGCCCTGCTGGAGGAACTGTCCCTGCATCTGACTGAACATATCCTCAAGCTCGCTTTCATATGACGAAGAAAAATCCGAGTGATCTCCGTCGCCCATTGCGAAGTTAAAGGGGCTGTATGCGTGGAGGGAGACTGCAACATAATCATCATCGCCGTCATTGTCCGCATCAATGCTGCCCGCCGCCTTTGGGACAGTCAGATAGGAATATATCCTGCTTTCTCTGCTCGCCGCATAATCGGGGATCATAAGCATACGGGTCTGACGATATGGTGAATCAACAGAACGGACCGTATCAACAAACGCACTGTTCAGCTGATTTACAACATTATAGCAGTTTACATTCCCTTCCCATTCACTTACGCTGCCGCCAACCTCACGGGGCTCATTCATTCCCTCGAAAATAAGGCGCTGACCGTAGTCCGCAAACGCTGTCGCTATCTGCCTCCATACAGCACGAAGTTCGATTTCCATCTCAGCCTCTTTGCTTTCAAAATCCGACCTGTTTATCCAGTCCTCGTGATGAACGTTTATTATAACGTACATTCCGTTGCTGTAGGCATAGTCCACAACTTCCTTCACTCTCGCCATCCAGGCAGAGTCAATGGTATAATTTCCGTCGGAAGATATGTGCTGATACCAGGTCACAGGTATTCTCACAGTGTTAAATCCCTTTTTTTTGACCGCATCAATAAGCTCCCGGGTCACAACAGGATTGCTCCACTGCGTTTCATAATCAAGAATATTCCGGCTGGAAAAGCCCGAATTATTTGAATCCAGTGAATTTCCGAGATTCCAGCCCACGCCCATTTTTTCGGTGATCTCAGCTGCGGAATACACCGTTTCAGCCGAAACAGAAGCAGGCACCGCCGAAAAGAGCTGCAAGCAGAACAATGATGCCACCGCCGCCGAGACAAAAGCGGTCTTTCCCGTTCTTTTAAATTTCAAATTTTCATTCCTCCGAAGATGTAATACTAATAAACACTTATATTTATTTTACTATATTATTTCCGCTTCGGCAACACTTTTGCTTTTTTTCAGCATAACCCCAAAATATTGCTTTGATATATTGTAGATAATGACTAAAAAAATAAGGCTGATGCAAAGCTGCATCAGCCTTATTCGGTGTTACTTATTGTATATAGTCTTTTTCAAGAACTTTCTCAATAGCCTTAAGCTCTGAATCGGTAAGTATGATATCCCCGACTGAAGAACCCGTGAAAGCATTTACGAAATCCGCTGCCAGCTGAGTATCCATTTCATCAACAAGCTCAGTCGGGACTTCGTCAAATGCGTATGTCGCACTGCTGTTGTCGGAATACCTTACCGTTACGCTGCTGTCCGTAACAATAATATCACTGACAGTCACGGCAGTGCATACAAGAGTAAATTCCATACTGTGACCGTTTCCGCAGTCGTAGGAATATGTCACTGTATCGGAGGTGAAGTTTTTCAAAGCATTTTTGCTCTCGTCATATTCCGCTCCCTGCCAGTTTGAAGCTCTTGAGGGGTTAAAGCCTTTAAGAGCCGCAAGCGGGAAGCTGCCGTTTGTAAGCGATATCTGTGCCTTGTTGCCCTTGTCATCGTACTCGGTGATAAACTGATTTTCGGTAAGATCAAGACTTGTAAGGCAGTTTTCGTTTACTCCCAAGGTCACAAGCTTCGGATTATGACTGAGATCCAGCTCAGTCAGCTTGTTCACTGAGCAGTAAAGCCACGTGAGGGCTGTGTTGCTGCTCACGTCAAGACTTGTAAGCAGATTGTCGGCGCAGGCAAAGCGTTCAAGAGATTTATTTGCTGAAACATCTATTTCCGTCAGCTTGTTGCCTGAACAATACAACTGCGTCAGATAAGGATTTTTGCTTACATCAAGGCTTTTTAAATTGTTATTGCCGCAGCTGAGGAAATAAAGTTTAGGAAAAACGCTTATATCAATATCTTCGATCTCATTGTTGCAGCAGTCAAGGAATTTAAGCTCTGTGAAATACTCAATGCCCTTAAGCGATTTGATACTGCCGGGTTCATCATCTGTTCCGCATATAGTCAGATATTCCATCTGAAGTATCTCATTTTCCGTAAGCTTATTGTCCCCGTTTAAGTCTGCTTTACTCTTTACCTCTGCCCTGAATGCATCATCGGGGAAGGTGTTTTCGTTTATCTCCGCAACAGGCTCATCTGATGCCATTCCGTCAATGGTTATTCTGAAAATATCATCATCAGGAACATAAAGTCCCCAGATCTGCCAGTCCTTATCCATATTCATAGAAGATGCCTGAAAATGCCCATTGATATACAGCTTGGGCATATTTGGGTACAGCTCGGAAGATATCCTTATGCAGACCTGAGCATCTTTTGGGATATAGCTGCCATTTGCAATGGTATTGGGATAATTTACAATATATCCTGTATATTTATTATACCAATAGACTCTTATCCCCTCGTCTGCATTCAGTACAGTGTAATCTGACATACGTTCATCGGACCATTTGGACTCTTCCAATGAAATTTTAATATCCTCACTGTCTGCTGTATAAGTTCTCACACAAAAGTAAACATCGCCGTTGGGATATAAGGATACCTCTCTGCCGTTAACGAGAACCTTATGGTCTACATAATCCTGAAGCTCTGTTCCTATATTAAGTTCCGACCCGCTTTTGACACTGCTGCCGCTTTTTATAAACTGAGAGAGCCCTGTTGAATAGACGCTTAATTTATCGTCAAATGTAACTGTGATGTCAGGAACGGTATTGTCCACAAGCGTAAATTTGCAGCTGTTATTATTTCCGCAGTCATATGTATAGGTGATATAAGCACTTGTGATGTTATAAAGCGAATTTGTGCTGCTGTCATACTCTGCACCATTCCAGTCTGATGCTTTTGTAGGGTCAAAGCCGATTGGAAGAGATTTTAAGGAATATTTACCGTCTGCACTGTCAATAGCATATGAATTGTCTGTGCAGTAAAAATAATTCAGATCGGTATTTTTGCTCACATCAAGACTTGTAAGCTCATTACCAAAACAGGACAGCAGTATCAACTCGGTATTACTGCTCAGATCAAGGCTCGTTAGATGATTCATATAGCAGTTAAGATGTGTCAGAGCGGCATTGTGGCTCACATCAAGCTCCGTAAGCTCATTATATCCACAGTAAAGCTCCATAAGATCTGTAAAGAATTCTATTCCCTTAAGCGATCTTATATTATTGGGTTTATCCTCTGTTCCGGAAATGCTTATTGTAGTTACACGTTTTATCTCTTCCTCAGACAGCCCCCCGCTCTTATCCGTATCGAAATTTTCGGAAACATAGCTTCTGAATGTTTCATCGGGAAATGTTTCATTGTTTATGATGACCTCATCACATAAAGACGTGCCAAGCGTATAAAGCGATTCCTGCTCCACGCTTTCCCCGTCTGCCGCCAGAACATCAAAAGGCAGGCTTGCAGGAGAAGCTGTCATTAAAAACGTCATAACTGCCAGCACGCCGCTTATCATTCTTTTTCCATTCATAAACAACACCTCTGAACTTTTTATGAGAATATAACCTTATTTATACTTTATATTACCACTTGCTGCCATCGTATCTTTACTTAATGTATGAAAGACCGCAGTCACAGGAAAATCCTACCCTCTGAGCAGTATCTCCCTTTTAACGTCATCAATATCCTCAGCATAAGTCATACCAAACCATTTTTCATCAGTGGGAATGACCTTAACCCTGCATCTGCCGCTGCGGATAAGGCTGTCAACGGCAATAGGCAGCGGATATTCCGAGGTGTTGTTATTTACATTTTTTTCAAGATAACCTATAAACTGAGCTTCAAGCTCAGGCAGAACTGAAGGGTCAAAGCCCCACATATTCATCGACACCATTCTGTTGGGGTCAATAGCTATCCTGCTGTCATTGTAATCGCCGTAAATAACGCCGTCGGGCTCAGCTTTAATATGATATGTTTCGTGAACAGTGTCAAGATATCCCCTGTGGTCGGCAATGCATACACCTCTGGTCACCGTTCCCGTGCTGCTCAGCGTATTTTTCAGAACAAAGCCTATCATACACTGGCACGTTGCAAGCCGCTCCGATGACGAAAGATAATCGTGGAGCTGCCTGTACGAATTTCTGCCGTAATAATCGTCCGCATTGATGATTCCGAAAGGCTCTTCAATATCATACTTTGCCGCAAGAATAGCGTGAACAGTGCCCCAGGGCTTCGTCCTATCAGCAGGAGGAGTATATCCGCCGGGAAGATAGCCGTTGTTCTGAAAGCAGTATTTTACATCTGTGAGCCCCTCGATCTTTTTTCCGATAAGCTCACGGAACCGGCTTTCAATATCACGCCTTATAACAAATATCACCTTGTCAAAGCCCGCAGCCACAGCGTCTCTTACGGAATATTCCATAAGGAGCTCACCATTCGGACCCACTGGCGTAAGCTGCTTTATGCCGCTTTGAAACCTTGTTCCGAAGCCTGCGGCAAGGACAGCCAGCGAAGTTTTGTTTTCATTGTTCATTACGTCCGCTCCCCCCCGTTTTATTGTGTATATCATTTCTTGGCTTTAGCCTTTAAAAAGCTGTCATACTCGTTGCATACTGTCTTTGCGTCCCCGAAAGCCATCTGCTCGCCGTTGTTGAGCCAAAGCACCTTGTTGCACAGCTTTCGCATCTGAGCGGTGGAATGGGACACAAAAAGCGTGGTAACACCGTTGTTTATTATCTCCAGCATTTTTTTCTCACTCTTTGCTCTGAAAGCGCCGTCACCCACCGCAAGGACCTCATCGAGAATAAGTATATCGGGATCCACAAGGCTGGCAATTGAAAAAGCAAGCCTTGAACGCATTCCCGAGGAAAGCTGTCTGAATTTTCGGTTCTCAAATTCCGAAAGCTCGGAAAATTCGATTATTTCGGGATATTTTTCATTCATAAACTTTTCGGTATAACCAAGAAGAGCGCCCCTGAAATATATATTTTCCTTAATTGTAAGATCGCCGTCAAAGCCTGTGCCCAGCTCCAGAAGAGCAGCTATCTGACCGTTTGTGACGATCCTGCCCTTCTGCGGTCTCATAATTCCGCTGACAGCCTTTAAAAGAGTGGATTTTCCCGCACCGTTGGTACCGATTATACCGAGGAAATCCCCTTTATCCAAAGAAAAGGAAACGTTTTTCACTGCCCAGAACTCCTGCACCTCATAGGTGCCTGTAAGCTTCTGGACAAGATATTCCTTTATTCCGATATCCTTGAAATCTCCGAGCAGATAGCGGATAGAAACATTTTGAACATCAACAACCACTGAAAATCTCCCTTATCAGAAATAGAAAACAAATTTATGATTGCTCTTTTTGAATATCGCCATACCAGCAAACAGCATTATCACCGCATACAGCGCACAGGCGATATTCAGCTTAAATCCCGGCAGCACGCCGTCTATCACGATCATTCTGAAATATGTGATGTAGCAGTAGACGGGGTTAAGGTAAAAGAGCATACGAACATTTTCGGCAAATGAATCTATGCGGTAGAATATTGCGGAAAAATACATCAGCACCTGTGTAAAGATATTGAACAGATACTGAGTATCCTTAAAGAACACGAACCAGGTGGAAAGCGCATATCCGACCCCAAGATTGAATATGCTCATCATAGTCATAGGGATTATGACCGCAGCGCATATTGGTCTCATAGGAATACCGTCAATGCCTGTTATGATAAACATAATTATCATAGTGAGCAGGAAATTCATCAGGCAGGACACGCTTTTTGACAGCAGAAAAATACTTTTCGGCACATTTATCTTTGAAAGTATGCCGCCGTTTCCCGCCATTGAAAACATTCCCGAGTTGGCGGAGTCGGTAAAGAAATGGAACACAACATTACCCACAACAAGGTAGGAAATGTAGTGCGCACCTCTTTTAAACAGCACCGAAAATATTATCGCCTGAGCCGCAAAGGTGAACATCGGGGAAAGCATACTCCAGAGCACGCCTAAGACCGCCCGCTTGTATCTTCCCTTGAAATCCCTTTTTACAAGCTGCTTAAAGAGAAATCTGTACTGTTCGGCTTTAAGCTTAAAAGACGAATTTGCCTGAATACGTCCCGTTTCTTTTTCCTTAACCTGTTCGGAAGGCTTTGATACAGGCTTCGGGGCAGGTTTCGGCTCGGGCTTTGGTGCAGTTCTCTGCTCGGGCTTTGGCACAACCCTCTGCTCAGGCTTTGGCACAGTCCTCTGCTCAGGCTTTGACGCAGTCCTCTGCTCGGGCTTTGGCACAGTCCTCTGCTCAGGCTTTGGCGCAGTCCTCTGCTCGGGCTTTGGCATCGCCATTTGCTCGGGCTTTGGCGCAGTCCTCTGCTCGGGCTTTGGCACAGCCCTCTGCTCGGGCTTCGGCACAGTCCTCTGCTCGGGCTTAGTCGAAGCTTTATCTTTATCTGAGGGAATATTTGCAGACGATTTTTTCTTATCATATTCCGCAAGTATATCCTCCAGCGAGTATTTGTTGTCAGGCATTTCTTATTCCTTTCGGGTCATATTTTATCTTTCTTTCCATTTGCAAGCTCATCGAAAACAGCATTTTCAAAAACCTTGCAAAGGTATTTTCCGCCGTCCGAAGCTGCGGCAGCAAAGGGCGCATATGCGTCGCTCCCGTGAATATTCAGCATAAACGGATATTTTTCAAATATATCAAGATAAGCCGATATAAAATCAAGCTCACCCTTTTGTATCTCGTTGATAAGCTCCGAATTTTCAGCCTCACCGTCAAAAACAGGTCCGTTTTCATCAAAGCCCGTGCAGGACGGGAACGGTGCGCCGAAAAGCAGCTCAAAGAAAACATTATGCTTCTTTGACGGATTGTGGAACTCATAAAAATTTCGGTTCTGAGCTGATGAAAAGCAGTATGCCTCAAGCCTGTCCGAAGCGAAATATGTTTCACTGAGATCGCTGTCGGACTGATTTGCGGAATTGCTGCCCGCAAGGAGACCTTTCAGCGATACATCAAGCCCGAGAGTCCGCCGTGCATAGGCTTCAAGCATAATATTTCCGCTTCCTGCCCAGCCGCAGTCAACAGTCACAGCCTTTCGGCAGTCTTTGAAAATATTTCTGAAATACTCCTCCGCCCCACTCTGACTTTCTTTCAGATGAGAGGTTATTTCGGGCATATTGGCATATATTTCGGAAACAAGCCTGCCCTCGTTATGAGCGTCAAGCTTGTCGGACACAGCAAGAGATGTTTTCATCTCGGGCATTCCCATAGCCGCAAGTATCTCAGCCACAGAAAAGCCCTTTCCCGATTTCTGCTTTACAAACCGCCTGATATAGTCCTGTGGGAAAATATCGGCGCAGAGCTTTGATGCCGCTGCTCTTGACCAGTAAACGTATTCCGTTTTGTCCTCGGGATAAAGCATATCGTAAACCTTTTTTACGATATACCCGTCACGGGCAAGGAATAATATCTTATCCGCACCGAACTCCTTTGCCCTGCTGCGGATAAAACGACAAAAGCCCAGTATCAAAAGCCCGCCGCACTTGAATCCATATTCATATGCAGGGGAAACATTTTCGGTATAAAGCCTGCCGTTTACAATCCCAGAGTATGCCGAGCCGATGATCGGTGACATTTCTGTCGGGCGATACCTTTTTCCCCGCTCATTCACATTGGGATAATGCACAGCGGCAATGCCGTATTTTTGTGCATTTTTCACATCAGAAACAGGATTGTCGCCTATATGGACTACAGTACCTTTTTCATTGGAACAGATAAGCTTCCAAATTCCCCCGTCCCACTTTCCGCAGCCCCTTTCATTTGAAAGATAAAGCCGGGAATAACCGCAGAAGCCGTTTTTTTGGAGAAGCTTTTCAATTACCCCTCGGGGCAGGTACATATCGGAAGTGACGATAATTTTTTTGCCGTTTTCCCTTGCAGTGTCCCATACCCTTTTCATTATCGGGTCAGCCCTGCAAAGGCAAAGCTCCGCATCAGCTTCGGCAGCAGCGCCATTTTCGGCGGATATGCCACAGGTGCGGGATAAAACAGCATATATGTCATCAAGACATATTTCCGTGCTCTGCCCCGCCTGCCTTTTTTCATAGCGTGCAAGCTTTTCGGCATCAATGCGCAAAGTCCTGAAATCAGGCACATCAAGCCTTTCGCCTACGATATAAAAAAGGTCTTTTGGGTCTGAAAACGGACGCAGGATAAGCGTATCGAATATATCAAAAGAAATGACATCATAACTGCAAAGCTCAGCCCATATTTCTTCTGCCGAAATGCAGCCCCCGCTTTCAGATGATGCCATTATTTTTTGTTTATCGGGAAAATGAAAAATTGCGAATTTTATATATATCAAAAAAAGATATGCCCAGGAAATAACAGGAGCAGCAGCGTGCAGCCTGTGATGAGCCTTGACAAATGCCTCATATCTCCGCTTTACCGCAGGACATCTGTTTACAAACAGGCAGTACAGCTTCAGCTTCATATGCGGTTGAACCTTCTTTTGAGCATAAGCAGACAGGAATTTGGCATCATCGCCAGAATAAACGGCTTTATCACGTATAAAAAGCCCATAGGCAGAAGTCCAAGCTCCTTGAAGCCGTTATATCTGACAGCAGCTTCATCGAGACGCATAATTTTCGGCACACGTCTTTCCGACATATCCGCATAAAAAGCATAAAGCTCTTCATCAAGATTTGCGCCGAACTGCTTGTTCCTGTACAGACGCATAAAGAGGTCATAATCCTCATATTTACGTGAATATCCGCAGGGGCGGTAAAGCTCACAGTCAAAGACCTCACGCCTGAACATCACCGAACCGTGGATAAACGGGGAATTAAAAAGGAAATCTATCTTTTTCGGGTGATGGGGCATTTTTCTTCCGCCGTAAATATCGCTGTCAAAAAGAAGACAGTTGCTTCCCACAAAAGCATACTGCGAGTGAGACGAAAGATAGTCGATCTGCTTTTCAAAGCGGTCGGGAACGGAGTAGTCATCAGCGTCCTGACGGGCGATATAGCGACCTCCCGCAACCTCTATGCACCTGTTGAGAGAATAAGCAAGGCTCATATTTCTCCTGTTTCTGATAAGTACAATGCGAGAGTCCTTTGCGGCAGCCTTTTTCAGCCATTCATATGTGCCGTTGTCGGAACCGTCATCGCAGATGATAAACTCAAAGTCAGAGAAAGTCTGCTCCAGAACGGAATCCACCGCACGCATCAGCATTTCCTCAGTGGGACAGTTATATACCCCCATAATTACTGAAAGAACAGGCTCAGCCATTGTTTCTCCCCCTTTTTTTCACAGCGATGATGAAATATCTTGCCGCTTCCGAGAAATAATACAGATATCCTGCGATATTTCTCCAAAACCTACCGCAGTGGGATACAGCGCCGTAAAACCAGTACGGTCTTACAGTGCCCTTTTTCCGCAGAATGCAGCTTATTATATCCTTTGGCGCAGCTTTTCCGCAAAGACTTCCGTGATAGCTTTCGCTCACATCATCGCAGAAACCGAAAGCGCCGAAGCTTTCCGCAATTTTTTCATCAGGCGTGAACATAAGCTTTTTAAGCTTATTCAAAGCGTTCTTTTTATCTTTCTTTTCAATATATCCATAACCCGAAGCCTGCCGTGCAAAGTCCGTGATAATATCGGAGACCCTGCTTACAAGCTCGGGATCATTTTCATTTTCAGCAAAAACGGGACAGATCACCCCGTCTTTTTTCGCATATCCCACAGTCATTCCGTGGGGAGCTGTGCATAAGCATTCAAGGACATTCTGGCAGAACCAGGCTTTGGTAAAGCAGTCCCTGCCGCCCTCAAAAAGCCACGTTTCATATGTATTGCCCTCGGATATTTCAGGTTCTTCAAGCATTCCGAGATAAAAGCCCGTAACGCTGCATTTTATGTTAAATGACCTGAGAAGTCTTTTGAGCGTCAGCTGCATCGAGCCGGTCCACCCAAGGTCAACAACGCCGATGTGACTGAATTTATCCATACCACACTGCCTTACATAGTCGGCAGTAAGATAATACGCCGTGTCCGACTTTTCGGAAAGGATTTTCCAAAACTCCGCCGATGTTTTCAGTCCGCTGCAAAAGCTTCTGAAATCATTTCTGTTCATCAGCTTTTCTTCATCGGATAAAAACCCCAGCTCATCATAAACGAGCCTGCGCTCATCAGTTTCAAAGCCTGCACGCATAAGGACGGTTTTCGCCGTCATACGGTAGCTTTCATTAAAAAGCCTGTCATATGCAGAGCTGTCTTTGAATCGGTACGCCGCCATACGAAGAGAGTATCTCGAACAGTAAAAATACGACATTTCAAGAGAAATATTCTCTTTTCTGCATATTTCCTCCGCCGCCCTCATCACGGTATAGCCGTCCCTTGAAAAAAAGTAAAGCCTTTTAATTCCAAGCGCCTGCACTCTTCCAATGATAAATCGGGCAAAAGAATATATAACAGGTGCTATGTATTCCTCAGCCGCCCCGCAGATAACGTCATATGACTTTTTAATGCATACTTCGGCATTCATACAGAGGCTCTTTCGTAATCAGATGCATTTTCCGTGCATTCCTGTCCATTTATCACAGGTATATCGGCATATTCATAATAAATTTCCGACATTGCCTTTACGGAACAGCGGATATCAAATTTGTACACAGACTTTTCAGCCTCTTCCCCAAGCCTTTTCCTGAGCTCTTTATTGCTTTCAAGCTCAGCAATAGCACCTGCAAAGCCGTCTGTATCATCAGGTCTGAACAAAAGGCTGTTCTGACCGTCAACCGCATATTCGGTGACACCTCTGATATTTGAAGCGATGATCGGAAGTCCTGCGGACATAGCCTCTATCGCAGCTATCCCAAGCCCCTCTCTGTACGAAGGGAAAAGGAAAACATCTGCAATATGAAGAAGTGTGAAAACATCATACCGGTAGCCTGCAAAGATAACATTATCGCTTATTCCAAGCGATTCTGCCAACTCCGTGCAGGTATCTTTCATATCTCCGCTTCCGCAGACAAGATAGAACATATTCGGCTTTCTGACCTTCTGAAACGCCCTGAGAGCCGTCGAGATATTTTTGTTGCGGTTTATCTCAACCGTGGTCATTATAACAAAAGCATCATCGGGTATGCCAAGCTTTTCCCTCACAGCAGAGCGGTCAACCGTGGTATTTTTGATACGCACCGTGTCCACACCCACTCCGTGAACCAGATAGCTTTTGCAGCTGCATTTACGGCAGAATTTCTGCGCCGCTTCATAATCCTCCTGATTAATGGTGATTAGAGCGTCCGTAAACGGAGCCATAAACTTTTCCACAAGGTAGTACAGCCTGCTTGTGGCGGGAGCCCCCTTGAAAAAGTGAAAACCGTGAGCCGTATAAATGACCTTCTTGCCCTTTCGCCTGAATCCGACAGCCGCCAGACGTGTTATGACCGCAGCAACGGGAGTATGGCAGTGTATGAGCTCATAATCACCGCTGTCGATTATTTTTTTCAGTCTGAAATATACCGACAGATTTGAAAGGGAAAAAGGAGACCTGCTGAACGGAATGTCAAAATACTTATCGCAATAAGGTATAAAGCATTTTTCCCCGTCCTCAAAATCATTTCTGGCACAGACGTGGACTTCATATCCTCTGTCCTTGAACCACTTGAGATAGGTAAGATGGAACTGATTTATATGTTTTTTGACAACTGAGGCAACAAACAATACTTTCTTAGGCAACGCTCAACATCCCTTATTAATGAATCTGAGCATTGTCCCGTCATCAGACCCATATCATATAATAATGAAATATAAACAGGACACTCAGGGTGCATTTATTGCAAATGCACCTGTTAAAATGCCCTGTTTATGAAGGAGAAACAAAATCAGTCAGCGAGAACGTCGCCTTCGCCGTCAAGACCTGCACCTGCGGAGATATCCTCGATAGATGCGGAACCGATTATGTAGCTGGAAGCGTGAGTAAGCTCAACAGTGAAGCTGCCGTCAGCATTGGGAGTAAGAGCTCCGAGATCCTGAACCTTTCCGTCGTCGGAAACATAGTAGAGGTGAGCATTGTTTACATCAACGCTTGCGGGAATGCTTGCCTGAGGGATAGTTACGGAAAGTGTAAGACCGAACTTACCTGTCATTGCAGGGGTGATCTTAACGCCCATATCTGTTTCCTCAACTGCCATACCGAGGTCGATCTTGCCAACCTTCTCAACAGTAGCGGGGTCAATAGTGATGGAAACGCCTGTGTCCTCGTTAACGAAGGTTACAGGTGCTTCTGCCTTTGCAATAGCTGCAACAGCATTTCTTCCGAGAGCAATGGAAGAGCCTGATACGGAAACAGCCTCACCGCTTGCAATAGCGTCTGTAACAGCTCTTGTTCTTACAGTGGTCTCAGCAGTTGCAGTTGCTTCAGCGCTGCCGTTATCAACAGTGGAAACAACGGGTGTTGCTGTTCCGCCTGTGCTGCCGGTGCTGTAGTCGATTGCGTAAGCGGGAACGGATACCATAGATAAAGCCATTGCGCAAGCGCATACAAATGCTACATTTCTTTTCTTCATAACATTATCCTCCTAAAATGATATATATGACTGTTTTGTGGCAGTCGGATAATTTGACTCTTTCGAGACAAATATCATACATTGTTTTCAGCCAATGCTCTTGACCGCATCGACAGCATACCTACAAGATATGCCATCAGGCAGATGCACGAAAAGGCTGCTGCGGAAGTGACATAATCCATATTTTTGAATATGGGCAGTCCTCCCAGTGAATAGGGTACAAGCAGTTCGGAATATTTTCCCGCCAGATACAGAGCGCTGCTGAAGGTGCGTGGTGTCATTCTTTCCGCAAGCAGGCAAATGACAGGAGGCACATTCCAGAAAAGCGCCGTGAATACGGCAAATCCGCATTTGTCAAGAAGCCCTGACGAAAAGGAAAAGCCGAACCAGCAGAAAACCATAATTATTCCCGCCGCCGCTGTGAGCACCGACATTATGCGTGGGGAAATATATCCCTCAAACCGCCAGAAAACGAATGCAAGCGTCACGGCGATGCATACGAGAGCATTGCCGGGCGTGCTGTGCCTGCTTTCCCTGTGAGCGATCTCCCTGCAAATATTAACATACATATTACCGCCCCCTTTACCATATCTCACGGCTGTATTCAAACACCGTGCGGTAAGGAACAGCGCCGTTGCTTCCGCTGGAAATAAGCCAGATATAGAAGCCTGCGGCTATGAGTGCGAATACGGTATATGTAAGTGCCGAAGCAAGCTTTGGCTTTGCTGCAAATCTCTCCCTTGCCATTTCCGATGCCGACGATACAAGATCGGGAGCCAACCCCGGAAATGCGGGCATAATAAACAGCAGACCGAATCTTGAAAGCATAGCATAGCGTGCTCCGAGCAGCTCAAACATCACAACAAAAAACAGACAGGAAAGGTAAACACCGTTCATTTCGTTTTTTGCATATAAACGCTTGCGCAGCAGGAATGCAGCGGCAAAAAGAACACCGTAGCACAGAAGATATGCTGCCGATACACCGCCTCCAAGGTCAGGGGTGTAGTCTGTCAGGTATTTGGTGTATAATGTTTTCAGTCCGAAATCTATTATATCCTCCGCAAATATGAGCAGCATCGCCGAAACTGCGGCATATGCCCCGAGGATCAGCGGTTCAAGCTTTATCTGCAAAATAAAATAGAACGGGATCATCACCAGCGCCGACCAGTGGAAACAGGCGGCGAACAATATAACGGCAAGATACCTGATGAAGCTTTTTTCCCTTATAAATTCCACAGCAAACATAACTATCACGCCTGCGATCATCTGCCTGATGAAGTTCATCGAATAGAAGAACATTCCGAAACAGACATATGCAAGTGCGCTTATGCAGGGGTTTGATGAGAATTTGTATATGTAAATTGCGGTGGCAGCAGCTATAAAAAACGCCGTCACTGCAAAAAGGGCGTGATAATCTTCAAAAATATCGCAAAGTATCTTCAGCGGCACTACAAAGCCTTTTTCGTGAGCGAGCTTTGACACCTCGTCCATTTCCGCATAATTGAAGTAATCGTAAAGCTGTGCATATGACTGATAATCAGTGCCTACAAAGCTTCGGAATGCCATCAATGCGAAAACTGCAATACCGAAAAAAGCAGCATATATGCCCTTTCCCACCTTTCCTGCCTTTTCCCGACACAAAAAGATCCCGGGAACAACAAGAACTATGGGGAGCAGAATATATATTATCAAACCTGTAAACTCCTTTTCGTCGGACTGTCCGCCCGGCGAATAAACAATTTGCTATTGTTTTCTGTTATATTATAGCACAATGTGAACCATAAAATCAATAGGCAATAGCAATTAATTTCAAAAGATTCGGAAATTTTGTCAAAGCTAACAAAACTTTAACAATATAATCAGCCTTTTATATAATAATTACGGTCCTGTTTTTGGCAGGACTGTTACAATAAGTATAGTCGGTAAATCCACAGCAAGCCAGCTATGGTTTACACGCACTCATTTCTGAGCTACAATGAAAGCAGTGATTGGAATGACGTATTCCTCCTTGGGACAAAGCACCCGTAATTAAGACTGTCATCCATGCTTTCATTGCAGTGTTCGTTTTTGCAGGTTGAGCCGCCTCATCGGTGCGTTCGTGTCACCCAACAGATTGAATAGGTAATGAGAAAAAGCGTGGCATCCGATTACATATCCAAACAGGAGTGATGTTTAATGAACGCAGTAGGTATCGATGTTTCCAAAGGCAAAAGCACTGTTGCGGTGCTCAGACCATTCGGAGAAGTGGCAGCTTCACCTTTTGATGTTATTCATAACGACAGTGACCTTAAACAGCTTGCTGAGCTTATCAAGGCTTTGCCGGGTGAATCAAAGGTTGTTATGGAGTACACCGGTACATATTTTGAACCCATAGCACAGTTTCTCCATAACAACGGTATATTTGTTTCCGTAGTCAATGCTCTCTTAGTTCATGACTATGGCGGAAACTCTTTGAGAAAGGTCAAGACGGACAAGAAAGACGCTTTGAAGCTTGCTTCCTATGCTCTCGACCGCTGGACTGAACTTGATGAATATATTCCTGCCGATGAACAGCGTAAAACATTGAAACTGCTGAACAGGCAATACAATCAATCCATCAAGATACAGACTATGATGAAAAACAACCTTATCTCCCTGACCGATTCTGTTTTTCCCGGTATCAATAAACTCTTTACATCTCCCGAAAGACAATCTGACGGTCATGAGAAATGGGTGGATTTTCTTAAGGCATTTCCTCATAAGGACTGTGTTGCCAAGCTGTATTTATCCGTATTCAAAGCCAAATACAAAAGCTGGTGCAGCAAGAATAAATACAAATACTCTGAGTCTAAAGCAGAGGAAATACATGCTTATGCTAAATCTGTCATTGCTGTTCTTCCTATGAATGACAGCGTGAAGCTGCTTGTAACGCAGGCTGTTTCTCAGCTGAATACTATACTTGAAACGCTTTCGTCCATTTGAGACGAAATGAACAGGATCGCTTCCTCACTGCCCGAGTACGACACTGTAATGTCGATGTTCGGAGTTGGAAAGGTGTATGGTCCTCAGCTTATTGCAGAGGTCGGTGACACCCGCCGTTTCAGAAACAGAAGGGCAATAGCTGCTTTTGCAGGACTTGATGCCCCGCCGTATCAGTCGGGACAGCTTGATGTATCTTCAAGGCACATTTCCAAACGTGGCTCAGCGGCACTCAGAAAGGTTCTTTTTCAGATAACTGAAGTATATATCCTTAACAAACCGGAAGATGAACCGGTGTATCAGTTCATTGACAAGAAGCGTTCCGAGGGCAAGCATTATTATGATTACAATTTATTGTGCTCCGCCATCAAAATAAGCAGATTATGACATTCACTCAGGTTCAATATGGACCTGAGTGTTTTTTTACACCACTCAGCAGGTCATCATAATTGTTTTGCAAGCTATTTTCTTTATAAACGCTCTGAAATTATATATGCAGCAAAATTTGACATTTTGTAATGCTTGTGATATAATGTACTTACCGATTAACTGCTTTATTAGGGATGAAAACAAGGTTGAGTTGAAAATGTCAGATGGTTCGTTTATAAATATATTCTTTCAATCATCTTATATGAATATAAGTAAATAAAATGATTTGCAAAAACAAAAAAGATAGGATGACGATTTAAGATGGTATACAATACTTATATTAAATGTCAGGTATGCGGTAGTGTAACAAGGGTTCGTTTACAAGTCGGAAAGCTCAAACAACATCCTATTGTTGTGACTTGCTGCAGATGCAGAACTTCACTTTGCGGAAAAGTAGTAATCGGACAAACTGAGCCGAGTTTGAGTTTTGAATTCGATAATGCCGATATTGTTGAACATTCATCGGTTACAACTAGCAACTATGTTGTTGAATGTTCTGGAGAATTTCCGGTTACCAAGATATGTAATGACGATTTATCAAATTGGAATCCCATTTCGCCATTTATGAAATACATTGTACAAACATATAAAGATAATGGAATAAATGAATTTATTAGTGTAGTTGAAAGTTTGAACCATACCTCAGACAAATGGATTTGTTATAAAAGAATTTTCGACTTGTATCAGAATAAGAGTGAGTTCCTTGTTCAGGAAATAAAAAATGAATTTCATGGAACTTTTTTTTCGTGTGAAAATGAAGCTGGAATTCTCCGTGCTGTTCATAATATAGAAGTAATTGCATTTTACTCGACATTAAGGAAAGATATTCTTAAAGATTTGAATTTTAGTGATGATATATTAAGACTTAATCCGGTTCAGATGAAGTCTCTGATATCTTTTTTGAATTCACATGATGGTTATCATATAGAGCAAATTCAATCTGCTATATATAACATATTGGATAGCTTTGTTAAAGTGTATCCTGCACTTATTCCCTCAATATGTTTGCAATATATTGGAGAAGATACTTTTGATTACGAGAATAATGGATCTACTACCAGCACCTTTGATACGGTAAAGCAATTTTACTTAGATGCATACGAAACATTAGGCAATCTAATCATCATTCCGATTGCCTTAAATAACATTAAGTATCGAGGAAATTTTAATATATCAGCCATAATTGATAATAAAATATATACCTTAGATGAATATGTCAGGTTGCCAAAGGCAAAAAGGTTTCATTTTTGCCTTGATTCGGAAATTTACACAAATTATCTTGGTGTTAATGTAAATTCAAAGATAAGAAATGCTATTGGTCACAACGATGTGGATTATGATACTATTTCACAATTAATAACATATATTCCCGACCCCAAAGATCGAGCTAATTCAAAAACAGAGTATTTGCTTGAGTTTGAAAACGAAGCAGTACATATGCTTCAGGGCATTTTGGCAATTTCCGAATATTTATATCGATTAAGAGAATTAAAAATGATGCACGATGGAAATATTTCAATGATTATGGGAATGTCTAAAAAAATTAATGTATATGATCTTTGTCCTTGTGGAAGTGGCAAAAAATTTAAATTTTGTCATGGAAAAAAATAGCATTTTAAATGATATCTTATATTATTGATAAATTAGTGCGTACTCAATAACTGCCCAAAGGGCAGTTATTGGCTGAGAAACCCTGTAAAACAGGATTTTCAGCTGCACAAATCAAAGATTTGTGCCGTACTGCATGATTTAATGTCTGCTTTGCCGCCGCTAACGATCGGCAAGGTGCAAGATTTTTTTGGCGATTTGGCCAATTTTTTTTGCTCCAAATAACCGAAAAAATGCTTTTAAGCAAAGCTCCTACGCACTTTTTCAGTTGTTGAGCATACATTAAATTAATAATAGAAAACAGTCATAATAAAAACACATCAAAGCCCAT
>CAKSPU010000032.1 GCA_934486875.1 uncultured Oscillospiraceae bacterium | reverse complement strand
GCAAAAAAGGCTTTACGGACAGATATCCGAGCTTATTGCGGATAATCACGCCGAATGCGTCTGGGTGGAAAGCGACACGCTGACCCTTTCCGATTTTGCCGCATTCCGTGAAAATATCAAAGGTGCAGACTCTTTCAACAGCTCCTCAGACCTGAGCAGAATTATCCGTGAGATGCGAATGATAAAGACCGAAGAGGAGATAAAGCTCATTGAACACGCTCAGCGCATTGCCGAATATGCTTTGCGGGAGACTCTCAACTTTATCAAAGAGGGCGTGACCGAAAAGGAAATTGCCCTTACTCTCAACAACTATATGCTGAGAAACGGTGCTGATGACCTTTCCTTTGAGACGATCGCACTCTGCGGCTCCACCACCTCGATGCCCCACGGCGTTCCCTCGGAAAGAACGGTCAGAAAGGGCGATTTCGTGCTTATGGATTTCGGCGCTGTTTATGAAGGCTATCACAGCGATATGACAAGAACGGTGGCTGTGGGCGATGTCTCCGAGGAAATGGAAAAAGTGTATTCCGTTGTGCTCGAAGCTCAGAACAGGGCAATAAATGCCGCTGTCAGCGGCATAACAGGCAAGCGGCTGGATCAGGTCGCAAGAGATTTCATTGCCGCAAACGGCTACGGCGATTATTTCGGTCACGGTCTCGGTCACTGCGTCGGTATGGAGATACACGAAGCACCCTGCGCAAATACCCGTGATGAGACAGTGCTCAGGGAAAATATGGTAATAACCGTTGAACCGGGCATATATCTTCCCAAAAAATTCGGCGTAAGAATAGAGGATTTTGTGGTAATAAAACAAAATTCTTGTTATAATTTGACAAATGCACCTAAAAATCTTATAAAATTATAAAAAGGTATTGCATTATTGCCGCAAATGTGGTATGATATAAATTAAATAATGATTATTTCGCAGCAGGGAGCATTTTCAGCTCTCAATTCTAAAACTTTTGGAGGTTAAATATGATTTCAGCAGGCGATTTCAGAAACGGAATGACTTTCGAGGAGGACGGCAACGTTCTTCAGATCGTTGAATTCCAGCACGTTAAGCCCGGTAAAGGTGCTGCTTTCGTAAGAACCAAGATCAAAAATGTTATCACCGGTTCTGTAGTTGAAAAGAGCTACAACCCTTCCGCAAAATTCCCTACCGCTTACGTTGAGAGAAAGGATATGGAATATTCCTACAACGACGGCGATCTTTATTACTTTATGGATCCTGAGACCTACGAGCAGACTCCTATCAGCTCCGCTGAGCTTTCCGACAACTTCAAGTTTGTCAAGGAGCAGATGATCTGCAAGGTATGTTCCTACAAGGGCAAGGTTTTTGCTGTAGAGCCCCCCAACTTCGTTGAGCTTCAGGTAACTCAGACCGATCCCGGCTTCAAGGGCGATACCGCTACCAACGCTACCAAGCCTGCGACCCTCGAAACAGGCGCAGAGATCAAGGTTCCCCTCTTCATCAACGAGGGCGATATGATCCGTATCGACACACGTACAGGCGAGTATATGGAAAGAGCGTAAGCTTCTGCCATAAATATTATGTTTATTTCAAGGAGGCTGTAACCTATGACACTTACTGAAAAAACCGCTTATCTTAAGGGACTTATTGAAGGTCTTGGCACCGACGACAAGGTTATTGCCGCTATTGCCGATATTCTCAGCGATATGGCTGCCGAGATCGCTGATGTCAAGAGCGACGTTGAGGATCTCACAGAAGTAGTTGATGTTATCGACGAGGATCTCGGAGAGGTTGAAAAGGATCTTTACGAGACTGAAGATGATGACGATGACTGCTGCTGCGATGATGACGACGAAGAGGATTACGATGACATCTACGACGATGAGGACGATGACGAAGAGCTTTTCGATGACGACGATCTCTATGAAGTTACCTGTCCCACCTGCGGCGATACTATCTGCCTCAACTCTGCAATGATCGAGGACGGTTCTATCAACTGCCCCAACTGCAACGAACTTCTCGAATTTGACCTTGACGATATCGAGGACGAAGAGGAGTCCGAGGAGACCGAGGAATAAGGCATATACAATCGAATAAACTGCAATTTGTTTCAGGGCGAGGTGCAATTCCTCACCGGTGGTAAAGTCCACGAGCCTGCTGGTTTTTCAGCGGCATGATTCGGTGAAATTCCGAAACCGACGGTATAGTCCGGATGAAAGAAACACAGCGTTTAACTGCGTATAACCCGCTGCCCGTGAAGCATTATGCTTTACGGGCAGTTGTTATTTTCAGAACAGATTGCTTTTTATTATAAATTTATTTTATGGAGGAATCTGTATGAAAAACCAAATCTTCAAGCCAAACACCGAAACATCAAAAACACGCCAGCTCACCGTTACCGCAATGATGGGCGCAATGGCTGCGGTACTCCAGTTTCTGGAATTTCCCGTGCCGATGTTTATGCCAAGCTTTATAAAGTTTGACCTCTCCGAGCTGCCCGCACTTATTTCATCATTCGCTATCGGTCCCATTTCGGGAGCCTGCGTGTGCCTGATAAAAAATCTCATTGCTCTGATGAAAACAGGCACCGGAGGAGTAGGCGAGCTTTCAAACTTTATTCTCGGCTGCGCATTCGTTATCCCCGCAGGTCTTATTTATAAGGCTAACAAGACCAAGACCCGTGCAATCGTCGGTTCCTTTGTGGGCGCTGCATCAATGGCGATACTGAGTATTTTCTCAAACTATTTCTTCATCTATCCGATTTACACAAAATTTATGCCTATGGACGCTATCATCAATGCATACAAGGCTATCAATCCTAAGGTGGATTCTCTTCTTGATGCTCTCATCTGGTTCAATATGCCATTCACATTCATCAAGGGACTTTTCAGCACAGTTATCACCGTGGCAATTTACAAGTACATATCCCCTATCTTAAAGCACGGCGGAAAAAAGCAGAAGCCTGTTAACGGCTGATTGTAAAAGTGTTGCGGGAATAATGCCTACATTTCCCCTGTGGAATGTAAAAATAATCAAAAAACCGCTTTGCTGCGCTATTGTTTTAGTATAATTAGTAAATTATATCATACAATATTTGACAAATGCAAAATAAAATGTTATACTATTTATAACATAAAATATGGAGGTTTTCTGTTATGGCAAAAGATAAAGCTACCCAGTCCAAGCCCGCAGTTAATGCAGCTGCTGCAAAGCCTGCCAAGACCGCTGAAGTTGTTGGAAATGTCAAGCCCGCCGCAGAGGTAAAGGCTGCTCCCGCTGAAAAACTTGCTCCTGTTAAAGAGAAATTTGAAAAAGTTGCTGAAACAGTTGCAGAAACAGTTGCTGAAATAAAGGCTGAAAAATCCGCTCCTGCAAAGAAGCCCGCTGCCAAAAAGGCTCCTGTAAAGACCGATGTATTCCTTATTCAGGGTGCAGGCGAACATACAGTTGCCGATATCACAGAGCTTTGCAAGGCTGACTACAAGAATGGCAGCCGCAAGCACGTCAAGAGCATTGATGTTTATGTCAAGGCTGAAAATGGCGAGCTCAGAGCTTACTATGTTGTAAACGGTAATCCCGAAGGAAAGTATATTGTTCTTTGATCCACACAAAAGCTATCCCCCGTATGAATCATACGGGGGATTTTTTTAACCATTTTTAAGAAACTGCTCCACATCGGGAACGGTAAATTTTTCCGTGGGAACAGCCCTGCCACGAAGCTTTCGCCGCTCTTTCTGAGCCTTGATGACCTTCTGGCGGGAAAATTCCTCTCGTTCCTTTTCTTCAAGGCTGTTCTCGATGAATTTCACCGTTTCCTCATACCTGGGGATAACGATATTTTTAAGTGCGTTTGCCCGTGTCTGGGTTTTCTTGATAGCATTTGCAAGCCTGAAAACGCTGTTGTCCACCTCAGCAAGCATCGCCGTCATCTGCTTTACACGGTTAAAGCTGATGTACGCCATATCAACATTTCCGTCGGTATTTTCAAAGCCATAGGTCAGATGATTTGCGGAAACATCAAGGCTCACCTTGGGAAGCTCACAGCCCATTACGCTCCTGTAAGTCACATTAACGCTCTGCTCAATGGGCATACCCTCCGCCACACGGCTTATAAGTCCCATTGTGATATTTGCACGCTGCAAAGCGGCATAAGCGTCCTTGTATGTGTCTGTAATAGAGCCACGGAGCGCCTTTGCGGCATCTACCATCATCATAAGCTCCCTGATAAGGACATTCCTCTTGCGGTCAAGCAGCTCATAGCCCACACGCGCAAGAGACAGGGATTTTTTTACGTTAAGAAGATTGCCTTTGGTGGGGAAAACCTGATCTGCCAACTGACCTCACTCCTTTTAATCTGTAAACTGAGCCGCCTTGTCGGGGTCATACTTCTTGTCAAGCAGCTTGTCATCAACACGGTCAAGTGCGGAACGGGGCAGGGTCGAAAGAAGCGCCCAGCCAAGGTCAAGTGTCTCGTCGATAGACCTGTTTTCATCAAAGCCCTGATTTAAGAAGTGGTTTTCAAAAAGCCGTCCGAAGCGGAGATATGCCTTGTCAAGAGGTGAAAGCTCATCTTCACCGATTACCGAAGCAAGGGAACGTGCGTCCTGAACCTTTGCGTATGCCGCAAAAAGCTGATTTGCACAGTCGGAGTGGTCGGCTCTTGTAAAGCCCTCACCGATGCCGTCCTTCATCAGTCGTGAAAGGCTGGGAAGCACCGCAACAGGCGGATATACACCGTTCTGGTCAAGACTTCTGTCAAGAACTATCTGACCCTCGGTAATATATCCCGTAAGGTCGGGAATGGGGTGGGTAATGTCATCATTGGGCATTGTGAGAATGGGTATCTGGGTAACAGAGCCCTCGGAGCCCTCAACGATTCCCGCTCTTTCGTAAAGTGATGCAAGGTCGGAATAGAGATATCCGGGATAGCCCTTTCTTGCGGGGATCTCTCCCTTTGAGGAGGAGAACTCACGAAGAGCCTCGGCATAGCTCGTCATATCCGTAAGGATAACAAGGATATGCATATTTTTTTCAAAAGCAAGATACTCCGCAGCGGTAAGTGCGCATTTCGGAGTAAGAATACGCTCGATTATGGGGTCATTTGAAAGATTGAGGAACATTACAACTCTCTGGAGAACGCCGCTCTCCTCGAAGCTCTTTCTGAAATAATCCGCAATATCATTCTTAACGCCCATTGCGGCGAAAACCACCGCAAAATCCTGTCCGCTTTCCTCGGCAATTTTTGCCTGACGGACTATCTGAACAGCAAGCTTATTATGTGAAAGTCCAGAACCTGAAAATATCGGCAGCTTCTGACCTCTGATAAGTGTGGTCAGAGCGTCGATCGAGGATATGCCCGTATTGATGTAGTTTCTCGGATATGAACGGGCAACAGGGTTAAGAGGCTTGCCGTTGATGTCGGCGTATTTCTCGGCATATATTTCGCCAAGTCCGTCAATAGGTCTGCCTGCCCCGTTGAACACTCTTCCGAGAAGCTCTTCGGAAAGGGGCATTTCCATAGGCTTGCCTGTAAATTTTGTTCGGGTGTTGCGGAGAGAAAGTCCCTTTGTACCCTCAAACACCTGCAAAATCGCACGGCTGCCGTCTATCTGAACGACTCTGCCTGTTCTCACGGTGCCGTCATCAAGCTGTATCTCAGCCACTTCGTCATATGAAACGCCCGTAACATTGTCAAGGGCGATAAGGGGTCCGTTTATCTCCTTAAGTCCGATATACTGAACAGCCATTATCTTCCCTCCTCAGTGCAGAGCCTTATTTCTTTTTTCACAGTCTGCTCTATCTCAACTTCAAGTCGGCGGAAGAGCTCGGGCTTGTCATTGGGAATGTCATACTTCATTTTGATAACCTTGTCAAAAATTCCCGTGGAAATGATCCGGTTGATGGGAACATTTTTCTCAACAGCGCTGCGGCACTCATCATAAAGAGTGAGTATCGCTTTCATCATCTTGAACTGCTTGTCAAGAGGAACGTAGGTGTCGTCCTTATGATAGGCATTCTGCTGCAAAAATCCCACACGAATAACCCGTGCAGTCTCTATGACCAGCTTCTGGTCATCGGGAAGAACGTCCGCACCGATAAGCTTAACAATTTCCATAAGCTTGTTTTCCTCGATAAGCAGGGAGGAAATTCGCTGACGGTACAGC
Organism: uncultured Oscillospiraceae bacterium; assembly: GCA_934486875.1. Lineage (GTDB taxonomy): Bacteria > Bacillota > Clostridia > Oscillospirales > Ruminococcaceae > Huintestinicola. The sequence continues at coordinate 22,882 of CAKSPU010000032.1, read as the reverse complement.
AGAAAATCCTTGTCAACGTTCTTGTAATAATACTCGCTTAGATCATCGGTATATTCGGAATAGCTGTTGTTCCAGTTGATAGCGGGATAGTGACGGGCATAGGCAAGAGCCTTGTCAAGCGCCCAGAAGCAGCGGGTAAAGCGCTTCGTGTTCTGGGTAACAGGCTCGGAGAAGTCAGAGCCCTGGGGAGAAACCGCACCGATAATAGACACGCTGCCCTCGCTGCCGTTTAAATTCTCCACATAGCCTGCACGCTCATAGAACTCGGAAAGCCTTGACGGGAGATATGCAGGGAAGCCCTCCTCCGCAGGCATTTCTTCAAGACGGCCGCTTATCTCACGGAGCGCCTCAGCCCATCTTGATGTTGAATCCGCCATAATTGCGATGTGGTAGCCCATATCACGGTAATATTCGGCAATGGTGATGCCTGTGTAAATTGAAGCCTCACGGGCTGCAACGGGCATATTTGATGTATTTGCGATAAGAACAGTTCTGTCGGTAAGGGGGCGGTTGGTCTTGGGGTCGATAAGTCCCGAAAATTCCTCGAGAACCTGTGTCATCTCGTTTCCACGCTCTCCGCAGCCGATATAAACGATGATATCAGCGTCGCACCACTTTGCAAGCTGATGCTGGGTCATAGTTTTGCCTGTTCCGAAGCCTCCGGGTACGGCAGCCGTGCCGCCCTTGGCAATGGGCAGGATAGTGTCGATAACACGCTGACCTGTGATAAGAGGACGGTCAACGGGCAGTCTCCTGTTGAAAGGGCGTGACTGCTTGATAGGCCACTTCTGACACATTGTAAGCTCGTGCTCAACGCCGTCAGCGGACTTTATGCGGCAGATAACGTCGTTTATGGTGTATTCACCGTTTTCGGCAGCAAACACCACCTCGCCGCTCATTTTCGGAGGTATCATACAGCGGTGCTCGATAAGCGCCGTTTCGGGGCACACTGCGAACACAGCTCCCCCTTCCACTTCATCACCGACCTTGACCTTAAGGGTAACGTTCCACTTTTTTTCAGTGTCAAGGCTGTCGATATTTGAGCCGGGAGAAATGTATGCACCCGAAATTTCCTCTATCTTTTTCAGAGGGCGTTCGATTCCGTCAAATATATTGGAGATAATTCCGGGACCCAGAACTGCGGAAACAGGCGCACCTGTGCCGATAACGGGCTCACCGGGCTTCATACCCGTTGTGACCTCGTATACCTGAATGGTGGTCTCCTCGGAATTTACACCGATGACCTCGCCCATAAGATGCTCCGCACCAACGTATACCATTTCCATCATAGCGAAATCGGAGGTATCACGGACCTTTACAACAGGACCGTTTACAGAAAATACGGTATTCACTTCCGCTCACCCTCCTGCGCCATAAGATTTCCCGAAGCAAATTTTGAAAGCTGCTCTTTAAGGGCACAATCAAATGTCCTGTCGGTAACAGTACCCTTTGCGCTCCTGAGAATGAGCATTCCGCCGTACTTTATGGTATCATCGGCGGCAACAGTGACTTCGCCACCCGCAGCCTTTGCGATATCGTCGGAAAACTTCATATCATCGGGTGCAAGGAACACCTTTGCGCCCTCAAGGTCGCTCTCCTCTGCAATTGCGGCGCAGAGTTTTTCCTTATATTCGGGAGTTTTTCTGTATTCCGCCAGCTTTCCGTGTACCTTGTCAAACAGCTCAGCGGTCAGCTTTTCACGGCAGATGAGAATTTCCTTTTTCATCTCCAGCTCTGCCTTTGAGACCATTCGGACGCACTTGCCCGAGGTCATTTTAAGATTATCGCTGAGGCAGCGGTTGGACGCTTCCTCGGCTGACTCCTTTGCCGAAGTGAGAATGTTGTTCTTCTCCTGCTCCGCTTCGGAGAGAATGTCATTTACCTGCTTATCGGCAGCGGTGCTCACTGCCGTGATAAAACGGTCAAGCTTATCCTTTTCCAAAGTATCATTCCTTTCAGTCCAAAGCTTATTGCGGTATCAGAGCTTGATGCCGGCATTAAAGTTTGATGCCAATTGCCTCCTGAACATACCTCGAAATAGATGCGGTAACGTCCACAGTGGCGTGTCTGTCGGGTATCTCCGAGATTATGGGAGAGGGGCGGGTAAGCTTCAGCTCGTTTACCTTGTCCTCAATAAGATCAATAAGCTTTTCTGTCATTAGTATAACGGCAATGTCCTTGTTGTCCATAGCTTCAAGAAGTGCCTTTTCGGTCTCCTCCGCTTCGTGGACAACTATTCCCTCGATACCTGCAAGTCTCATACCCGTAACGGTATCCACATTGTCGCTGAGAAGAAAAAATTTCATTTCAGTTCCTCTTTTATCAGACAGCCTGAATGATAAGGAATGCGATAAGGAAGCCGTAGAGGGCAACACCTTCGCCGAGAGCAACGAAGATCATTGCTTTACCGAAGCAGGAGGGTTCCTCAGCAACTGCTCCGATAGCCGCAGGAGCTGCATTTGCAACGGCGATACCGCAGCCGATAGAGCCGAGACCAACAGCAAGAGCTGCTGCAAGATAGCCCATACCTGCACTGCTTATAACACCTGCGGTCTCCTCCACGACCTCAGCGGAAACAAAATTTCCGAGAGGGAGGATAACAGCGAGAAGCATTACTCCGAAAAATGAGCAGATATTTCCGATGATAGCGTTTTTGCACTTTGTTCCGTCAGTGAAGTGCTTTATTCTGGAAATTACGGGAAGTGCGAGAAGAATTACAACAGCGAGGGGAAGTAAGAAAATGTACATATCAGTTTCCTCCAATTATTCAATAATTTCATCATAGTTGACGGTAACGGGCTTGAACGCCTTTCCGCCGCCTGTGTAGTAACGTGAGAACATCTCGTAAAATTCAAGTCTGAGCACCTGAATACCGACAAGGAGACCCTCAAGGGCAATGACGAACAGGTTTCCGAGAACCATTACAAGCGGTGAGAAGCCGCCCGACATATTTGCAAGCGCCAGTACCACCGACATCATACCTGCGTGGGAAAGAACAAATCCGCCCACTCTTACGAATGATAATGTGTTTGTGGCATAGCCCAGCAGGAACTCGAAGCATTCAAAGAAGTTTGCCGCAATAAAGTCGCCCACGCTTTCGTGAATATGAAAACCCTTGCCTTTCAAGAGGTCGCCGAGGGGCTCACGCAGGAACATCACGATAAGGGGAAGAACGATAAGGCATATCACATAAACAGGGCCGCCAACGTTCAGTCCCAGCATTCCGCCGAGGAGAAGCATAAGCAGCGAACAATAGAAAACAAGTCCCGCAAGACCGTTGTTTGAGAAAAGCGCTCGGGTGTAATTTTTCTCCTTGATGCCCATTATCATATTGACGATTACCGAGATTATGATAATGAGGATACCGATCCCGATAGCGCCGTAAAGGACGTTGTTTATGCTGTGGATCGCCTTGAAGGGCAGAAAGCTGATCCCAAGGCTTTCATACATCGGGTCAAGGAGCTCTTCGTATCCGAACACGCTGCCGTAAAGAGTTCCGAAGATCATACTTGAAACGCCGAGACGCTCCATTATCCTGCCCAGGGTCATCTTTTTCCATTTCCACAAAAGGATTCCCAGCAGCAGTATCACAAGCCCCTGTCCCAGGTCGCCGAACATTATTCCGAAAAGGAGCGTATAGGTTATGGCGACAAAGTTTGTAGGGTTTATGTCATTGTAGGCGGGCAGACCGTAAAGGTCAACGAACATTGAGAACGGCTCTGCGAACTTGTTGTTTCTGAGCTTCACGGGAGTTTCGATCTCGCCTTTTTCATCGCAGGGCTTCATAACAAGGGAAACAGTCTTTAAGTCCTCAAAGTATTTTTTGAATCGCTCCGAATCCTTTTCGGGAACAAATCCCACGATGTAGAACTTATCCCTTATCATCATTACCTTTTCACGGAGCTCAAAGGTATCGTGAAGCTTTTTGAGCTTTGTGAAATACTTGTTGAGGGTTTCACGCTGCTGCTCAACATAATCAGCCAAGTCCATCTTGCGGCTTTCAACATCATTCTTGTCATCGTCCACATTTTTCTCCAGCGCCTTTGCAGCGTCATCGGCACTTCCGTGAACAAAATCGGGAAGCCTTATGCGGTCAAAATAAAGCGAATCAAGAATGCCGTCTATCTCCTCAGCCTCGGAAAGGGGGGCAAAGCAGAAGCCGTAAACATATTCCTTGTCCCTGCCGTATGCAAGAAAGTAAAAATTTTTGTCCTCGTAATAGGAAAGCTTGTCGTAGCTGTCTGTGGGGAGACGGCCGAAGCGCACCTTGATGTGCTTGCAGGCAAATATCTGCTCAATGTCAACGCTGAGAGAACCAACGCCCTCTCCGCCGCTCAGATGCTGTACCTGTTCAAGCGCCATTCTGTGGGAATTGAGGTCGTCAGATGCTTTTCGCACCTCCGCATTCAGCTTCTGAACACGGTTCCTTATTGATCTGATATCCTCCGTCAGCTGCTCCGCACGGCTGTCGGGAATGTCCGAACAGTCGGTCTTTTGCAGCTTTATGCCTGTCAGCGTCCCTATCTCCGCCAGCATTTTCAGCGGAGCCGTATAGGGATTTTCCCGCTTGGCATTGGTCTTTGACCCGCTCACGTGGACAGCCGCCGCATTTTCCATATGGAAACAGCCGCAGGAACAGATTATATCAAGCACTGCATCAAGGTCTGTGTCCATACCCGCAATATCGGCGAACATCATTTTTTCTATTGATGACATTTTGACAGATGCACCGTCCTTTCTGTCTTTTTTGTATTACCGTACCTGTCAGGTAATAATTAGCTCGGAAATTTCCTTTGTGGGAAGAGAATATCTTATCCCCTCGATTATCCTTATAATGTTTTTCACCTCTATCTCAGCAAGGTGATTAAAGGTGTAGAAGCATTCGGGAGCCGATGTGGAGCGTGAAAAGGCACGCTTGGTCTGCAAAAATCTGAACTGGATAAGGGACATTTCGGGGTCTTTCATATCAAAGCCCTTTTCGGTGATCTCTCTGCCGTAATAGGTCTTTGAGAAGCGCTCGAGAAATTCCTTTTCGTCCCTTGCGCTGTAAAGCTCGTCCATTTTTTTCTCGGGGATCCGCATATAAACCGGTATCATTCGTGCCTTTATCTCGGCAGCGTCCGCATTGAAATACCGCTTCATTCGGTAGGAATTGATAATGTTTATCATATCGGTCTGAGCACCGATATAATTTTTCAGCCGTTTTTCCGTCTCGCCGCCGAATTTTTTCACCGATTCCGTCAGGCGCTTCGCATAATAAGTCCTGAGCTTCAGCTCAATTGCGGGATAGTCGATGTGCCCGCCCTCTTCCTCGGGCTTGTACTCTTTCAGTATATCATAATAGGGAGTCTTTTTCGTAAGTGCAAGCAGGTCATCATAATCCTGCGCCTTTGCAAGCTCAAGAAGATTGAATGAAGTGTATTTGTTCATATAAATGGGCAGGGTGTTGATATGGTCGCCTGTGCCGGCATTCAGATGAAGAATACAGATGAGTATTTCGTCGATCTCCGTTTTCACGATGAAATAATCGTAAAAATCGTCCCTGCCTATCTTCTCAAAGTTTATCATACGGAAATAGTTTTCCATAATGCTTCTTCTGAGGATATCTTCAAGGTTTCCTCTGTGGATATTGTCGGTGTCAACGCCGTCAAGCGCACGGCTGTAATAGGTGTTTCGCTTCAAATATCCTGCGGCATCGGAAACGGAGGTGCAGCTGAGCAGGGCGGAATAATCCTCCTGCTTCAGCCTTTTTCCGTAAATTGCGTGCATTTTTGCCACGGTGGCGTTAAGATTTCTGCTGCCTGCGGAACTTTTTTTCTTCAAAGCAGCCGTCCCTCCTCTCCGCAGCGCACTTTATATGTCATATGGATATCACCGCTTGGAATATCTCACCGCACCATTTGTCGGAATTTTTCTCAAAGCTCTGCTTCATAGCTTCAAGCTTTGCGTTTTTCTCCTGTGAAAGCTCGGCGATACGTGCATTGGCTTTTTCGTTCTCAGCCTTTTCAAGAGCGGCAAGCTCGGCTTTTTTTGCCTCCACCGCATCAGCTATCATACGCTCTTCCTCTGCCTTGGCTTCCTCGATGATGCGGAGCTTTTCCTTCTCAGCGTCCTCGATACGCTTTGACGCTCCCCTGTCTATCTCGATGATAGACTTGATAATATCGTCCATATGCCGTCCTCCTTATCACAAGAGATGTATCAGTTCTTAAGGCTGTGGAGAGGTGCGGGGATCTGTCCGCCTCTGTTTATAAACTTAGCGGGAGAGTTGGTGTTGACCTTCATAACAGGTCCCTTTCCGAACAGTCCGCCCCAGTCAAGCACATCGCCCTCCTTGCAGCCGATAGCAGGGATAACTCTTACCGCTGTGGTCTTGCAGTTTACCATACCTATGGCAGCCTCGTCCGCAATAATGCCCGAGATGACCTCGGCAGTGGTGTCGCCGGGAATTACTATCATATCAAGACCAACGGAGCATACCGCTGTCATAGCTTCAAGCTTTTCGATAAGCAGTGAGCCGCTCTCAGCCGCAGCTATCATACCTGCGTCCTCGGAAACGGGGATAAATGCGCCGGAAAGTCCGCCGATACGTGAGCAAGCCATTACGCCGCCCTTTTTAACAGCATCATTGAGCATTGCAAGGCAGGCAGTGGTTCCTGCGCAGCCGCACTTCTCCAGACCCATTTCCTCGAGAATGTAAGCAACGCTGTCGCCTACTGCGGGGGTGGGGGCAAGTGAAAGGTCAACGATACCGAAAGGAACGCCCAGCTTTTCGGAGGCTCTTACGCCCACCAGCTGACCGACTCTTGTTATCTTGTAAGCAGTCTTTTTGATGATGTCCGCAAGCTCATTGATATCAGCATCGGGATATTTTGCAAGAGCGGAGCGGACAACTCCGGGACCCGATACGCCCACGTTGATTATGCAGTCAGGCTCGCCTACGCCGTGGAATGCACCTGCCATAAATGGGTTATCGTCAACAGCATTGCAGAATACAACAAGCTTTGCCGCACCGAAGCACTGATCGTTAACGGTAGCCTCGGCAGCTTCCCTTACAATCTGACCCATTATCTTCACAGCGTCCATATTGATTCCTGTCTTTGTGGAGCCGATATTTACGGAAGAGCATACGCAGGAGGTAGATGCAAGAGCCTCGGGGATAGAGCGGATAAGTCTCTCATCACCTGCGGAGAAGCCCTTCTGAACAAGAGCGGAGTAACCGCCGATAAGGTTTACACCGCACGTCTTAGCAGCCCTTTCCATTGTAAGAGCGAACTTTACGGGGCTTGCGTTGCAGGCAGCGGAAACGATAGCGATAGGTGTAACGGATATTCTCTTGTTGATAATGGGGATACCGTATTCCTTTTCTATCTCCTCACCGACCTTGACAAGCTTTCCTGCGCAGCGGGTGATCTTCTCGTAAACCTTGTCGCAGGCTCTGTCGATGTCGCTGTCGATACAGTCCATAAGGGAAATGCCCATAGTGATAGTTCTGATATCAAGGCACTCGTCCTGTATCATTCTTATAGTTTCAAGAATATCATAAACGTTCAGCATAAATCAGTTCTCCTCAGGTCATATTCTGTGCATAGTGTTGAAGATATCCTCGTGCATTGTATGTATCTTAAGTCCGAGGCTGTCTCCGAGAGCGGTGAGCTTATCCTGAAGAACAACGAAATCGTCGGTCATCTTGGTGATATCCACCAGCATTATCATAGCGAACATATCCTGAAGAACGCTCTGAGTTACCTCGATAACATTTGCATTGGTCTCGGCGCAGATGGAGCTTACCTTTGCGAGAATGCCGACAGCGTCCTTTCCGATTACGGTGATTACAGCTTTCATAGTTAAAATCCTCCAAATAAAAAATCATTTCCTTAAATTATAGCACAATTCTGTTAAGAAATAAACACTTATTCAAATACATTTCTTATATTACCACTATTTGGACAAAAAATCAAGTCTTTGGCGAATAAAATTTGTGTTAAAATGCTCAAAAAAATTTGATTGACATAACAGTGTATGCGTGATAAAATTACACATATAAAAATATGCGAAAGGCAGCCCCATTATGGATATATATGTTCCCGACTATTACGAAAATTTCCGCTGCACAGGCTCTTCCTGCCGTGACAACTGCTGCATCGGCTGGGAGATCGACATTGACAGCGAAGCTCTTGACAGATATATGATCCTTGACGGTGCTCTTGGCAATGAGCTGAGAGCAAACATCACCCGCTCCGAGGACGGCTCGGACTGCTTTAAGCTCGCCCAAAATGACAGATGCCCGTTTCTTAACGAAAGCAACCTTTGCAGGCTCATTCTTGCGGGAGGCGAGGAAATGCTCTGCGAGATATGTCATCTTCACCCCCGTTTCAGGCAGTGGTTCGGGGACAGGTGCGAAATGGGCATAGGGCTTTGCTGCGAGGAAGCCGCACGGATCATTGTTAATGACACAAAGCCTTTCGGACTGCACATTCTCTCTTCCGAAGATGGCGGCGGAGAGCTTTCCGATGTACACAGGCGGCTGCTATGTATCCGTGAGGAGCTTTTTGAAATCATCAGGCAGGGGAAGGACTTTCCCGAAATATCCGAAAGGCTTCTCAAGCGGTGCAGTGACGCAGAAAAGGAGCTTTTTGGCACACAGCCTATGAGAACTGCGGTAAATCACGATGTCACATATGCCAAAGATGTTCATTTTCTTATATCATACCTTGAACCGCTGAATGCTCACTGGGAAAAGGTCTGCGGGGATCTGTCCCCCGTTTATGCCGCTCCCGATGAAAAGGAGCTTTCGGGATATAAAAATCTGCTTAGCTATTATATTTTCAGATATTTTATGAAATCCGCCGAGGACGGGGAAATGTTTCTGAAAGCTGCCCTTGCGGTGTTTTCAGCGGAATGTGCCGCTCTTATTTCAAAATTCACGGGGCAGAGCCTTGAAGAAAGCGTCTGTCTCTGGTCAAAGGAAACCGAATACAGCGAGAAAAATCTCGATATGATATACGATTTCCTGTACACCTGCCATTATGAATGACAAAACGGCTTCGGAGCGCTTACCGAAGCCGTTTTTATCATTCATCGTCAGAGTCGGGATCTGTGTTGTTGTAATGATCGGCGCTGTTGTTGCTGCCGATAGTGATAGTCTTTCTGGGGGTGAACACCGCTCCGAGGACTATTCCGAGAAGTGCCGAGGCGATGACGGCAAGGAGAAGCTCCCTCTTTTTTATAGTCACGTTCTTGTCAAGGGACTTCATCAGCAGGTCAAATTTTATCTTCAGTACAGTAAGCATAGTCTTTATCCTTTCATTCTCTTAAGCTGCCTTACGTCACGTCCCGCAAAAAGGAGCAGATTGCAGCAGCAGAAAATTCTTGAAATAATTCTTTCGTTGTATGTGGAGGCAAGCTCTTCCTTTGAAAGATTTGTACTTATTATCATCGGTTTTCCCGTGTTTATGCGGGTATTGATTATGTTGTAAAGGGTGGATTCGTAAAAAGGGGTGTGGTGCTCCGAGCCCAGGTCGTCAAATATGAGCAGGTCGCAGGAGCATACGCTTTCAAGGGTGTCGCTGCCCTCTTCTCCCCTGCCGAAATGCTCCTTTTCAATGCTTCGGAGAATATTGACGACAGAGCCGTAGATCACGTTATATCCCTTGTTTATTACCTCTTTTGCTATCGACATCGAAAGATGGGTCTTTCCGACACCCGTTTTTCCCAGCATAAGCAGGCTGTCCGAGCCCTCACAAAATGTTCTTGCATATTCGGTGCAGAAGTTCAGATTTTTCTGCATAAGGCTGTAGCAGTCGATGCCGTCAATGACTATACCCCTGTAATAATCAAGGCTGAAATGAGCAAAATCCGCATCGGGAAGATTGGCGGAACGGTTCAGCTCCTCGGAAGCAATCCGACTTATGAGCCGCTTCATACAATCGCACATTCCCCTGTCCGTAAAGCCCGTGTCATTGCATTCATTGCAGCGGTAGTGGACTTCAAGATAATCCTCGGGATATCCGTTTGCTTTGAGAAGCTCGGCTATCATTTTAGCTCCGTCAAGGTTGTTTTTTCTCAGCCGCTCAATGCTTTCCTTATAGTCCTTTTTTCGTGTGATGATGATACGAGTGAGCTCGGTGGCAGTCTGAGCCAGCATTCGTCGTATCTCTTCTATCTCGGGTATCTTTGCGTATATCTCACGCTGACGTGCGGCAGCTTCATTTTCGGCTCTGAGCTTCCGCCTTTCCATTTCATCGTTTGCCTTGCGGCGAATTTCGGTACGGGTCATCATCTCGCCTCCTCACTGTTTTTTCTCACTGTCGGAGTTGTGTTCAGAGCGTGCTCGAAAAGCAGATCAAGGTCATATGATGGCGCTGCGGAAGCCTTCGGCTCTGTATTTTTCACAGTCTTTTCCTGCTTTCTGACAGGCTTTGTCCGCTCATCAAATGCTGCCGCATCATCTGCATTTGTGATGCCGTTTTCGTTCCATTTACGCAGTATCTTATCCATATAATTGAACGACGGCTTGCCTATCCCGTCAACGGTCTTATCATAAGCAAGCTCAACCATATCAAGGGTCACGTCCATATTTGCCCAGTCGCCTATGTATTTTTTCTGAGAAGCCGTAAGCTTGCTCTGGAGCTTTAGCCTTGACTGCACCTTTCCCTCAAAGGAAAAGGCTTTCTGCATTGCAAGTATCTCGTTTTCAGCCTGCTCGTGGGTGGTGATGTTCTTTTCGTGCCAGTCAAGGGCGATCTTTTCTATCTTCGCCATATTGCCCCTGCCCACCGAGCAGCAGTATGCGATGAGCATTATTATTATGTCCGCAGACATTCCGAGGTGGTCGTAAAACCAGAGAATAGTCCGCTGATCGTCAAATGTGAGCACCCTGCCGAGGCTCTGTTCCGCACTTTTAAAGAGAAATTCTATCTCCTCCGAAGCAGCGATGCGCTCAGCTATCTCCGTGGGAAGAAGAGCCTTCTGCGGCTTTATCACAGGCTTTTCGGGAGCCTTTGCAGGGGGCGGCGCAATTATCTTCACAGGCTCCTGCGGCATCACGGCAGATGCGTTTGCAGCTTTACGTACCGCTCTGTCAGCACCATCAGCCTTTTTCAGCACGCCAAGCTGCTCCCAGTAGGAAAGTGCGTCCTCCACGTCCTCGGAGGTAACGCCGATATCATCGGGGAACTCGGGCGCTCTGCGGTATTTCATAAAATATATAAGCACCTTGACTGCTTTTCCCGAAGCAAGCTTAAGTCCCTCCGCCGCAGCGTCGGGCACTGCAAAAACTCCCTCGGAGCAGTCCCAGTTTATCTTGTAGTCCATTTGCTCTCCCTTTTTTCTGTGTACTGTATGTTTATATCATAATATTATACCATACCATTCAAAAAATTACTATATCCATTTTGCATAGTTTTGAGCCACATATTTCTGTCAGAAAAACGGCACGGTAAATTTGAAATGCACATAATGATGGATTTTGTACATTTTTACCGTTTTTTCGGGTGCTGCGGGTAAATTCTCTGTAAAATAAAATATTGCCGATACGCTTGAAAAAACTGCGTATAAATGGTATAATTAAACGTAGTACAGTTTTCCCATTGGAGTTGTTGAAAATGATGTTAAAAGATATTCAGGAAAAAATAATCAAGCTAAAAAAAGAAAAGAACGTCTGCATTCTCGCCCACTGCTATCAGACCCACGATATCCTTGAAGTGGCTGACTTTACAGGCGATTCCTTCGGTCTTGCAAGAAAAGCCACAGCAACCGACTGTGACGGTGTTATTATGTGCGGTGTCCGCTTTATGGCTGAAACCTGCAAGATACTTTCCCCCGAAAAGCACGTATATCTCCCCCGCCCCGAGGCAGGCTGCCCTATGGCGGAACAGCTGGATGTTGACATTCTCCGTCAGCTACAGGAAATGTATAAGGGCTACAAGACCGTTGCCTACATAAACACCACAGCCGAGCTCAAAACTCTCTGCGATGTCTGCGTTACATCTTCCTCCGCTGTTGAGATAATCAGAAAAATGGACGCTGACAAGATACTCTTTATCCCCGACTGCAACCTTGGCGACTATGTTGCAAAGCAGATCCCCGAAAAGCAGTTCAAGTTCGTAAGCGGCGGCTGTCCCACTCACGCACGTCTCACCGTAAAGGACGTTGAAAAGGCTAAGGCTGCCCACCCCGATGCGCTTGTGCTCCTCCACCCCGAATGCCAGCCAGGTGTTACCGCTATGGCTGATTATGTTGGCAGCACCACGGGCATTATGGACTTTGCAAAGAAGAGCGACGCTAAAGAATTTATCATCGGCACCGAAAACAGCATCGCCCAGCACCTGAGCTTTGAATGTCCCGACAAAATTTTCCACCCCCTTTCAAAGGACTGCTTCTGCCACAATATGAAGATAACCTCTATCACCGACGTTCTCCACTGTCTTGAGGAAACAGGCGGCGAGGAAATAATCCTCCCCGAGGACACACGCCTTAAAGCCAAGGTCTGCATTGACGAAATGCTGAGACTTGGTCAGGCATAATAACATTTGTGAAAGGACTTAAGCTATGAAATTTTCTAAAGTAACCGCTGTTCTTGCAGCAGCCGTAATGATGTTTTCCTTTGCAGCCTGCGGAAACAAATCCGATAACGACGGTGCGGCAGATGCTGACAATACCTCCGTATCCGAGCCTGCTCCTATGAGAGATATCCCCTCCACCGAGCTTGTAAAGGAAATGAAAGTAGGCTGGAATCTGGGAAATACCCTAGACTCGACTATAACAAATCCCAAGGGTACTGAGCTTCCCTCCGACTGGGAGACAGCCTGGGGTCAGCCCGTTACCACCAAGGCTATGATAGACAGCGTTGCCGCTCAGGGCTTCAACGTTCTGAGAGTTCCCATCACTTGGGAGGGCAAATTCGGTGAGGGTCCCGACTATACGATCGACCCCGACTGGCTCGAAAGAGTAAATGAGATCGTGGATTACGGCATCGACGATGATATGTTCGTTATCATCAACGTTCACCACGAGGAATGGCATATGCCTACCTATGAGAATGAAGCTGCGGCTCAGGAGATACTTACCGCTCTCTGGTCACAGATCGCAGACCATTTCAAGAATTACAACGAAAAGCTCATTTTTGAGGGACTGAACGAACCCCGTCTTAAGGGTACTCCTATGGAGTGGAACGGCGGCAATGACGAAGCAAGAGATGTTATCAACCACTGGAATGCCGCTTTTGTCGAGACTGTCAGAAACTCAGGCGGAAACAACAAGCTCCGTCACCTCATGGTAACACCCTATGCCGCATCTTCACTTGATAGGGTGCTGAACGATTTTGCAGTTCCCGATGATGACAAGGTAATTGTTTCTATCCACGCATATCTCCCCTACACCTTTGCCCTTGCGGACACAGCCCAGGCAACTGTCGAGTGGAGTGCAGACAATGCCGCCGATACCAATGATATCGACCTCCTTATGGCAAATCTTAAGGACAGATATCTTGACAAGGGCAGAGCCGTTATAATCGGCGAAATGGGCTCACGAAACAGAATGAACACCGAAGCCCGTGCCCGTTGCGCAGGATACTACTCCGAAGCCGCTCACAATGCAGGCATTCCCATCTGCTGGTGGGACAACAACGCTTTTGTAGGCAGCGGAGAGAATTTCGGGCTTTTCGACAGAAAGAACTTTGAGTGGAGATATCCCGACATCATCTCTGCACTTATGGCACCCTTCACAGAAGAATGATGCCCGACAGAATACGATTTGATGAAGCCTGCCGCACCGTTTATTCGGGCGGCAGGCTTATTAAGGGTATAGGCACAAAGGGCGAGAAAAGCGTTCACGCAGTGCTCAAAAATTACTACGAGCCGTTTCACGATTCACAGGAGCAGAGGATAGGCGGATATATTGCGGATATCGTTGGCGAAAACGGTATAATCGAGATACAGACGGGGCATTTCTCCTCTCTGAAAGAAAAGCTCCGCACATTTCTGGAGGTCTCACGGGTAACGGTGGTTTTCCCCGTATTTACAAAGAAGCGGATAGTCACCCTTGACGGCGAAACGGGCGAAGTTAAAAGCCGCCGCACATCGCCGCTGAAAGAGACTGCATATGAGATATTCCCGAACCTTTTCCCCATTGCCGAATTTCTGAATAACGATAATCTCAGCTTCATAATAGTGCTCCTTGAAGCGGACGAGATACGTGTGCCGCCCGAAAGTGTGGGACGGAAAAAGCGTCACAGAAACAGGCTGTCCGTTATCGACCGGGTGCCGACAGCCCTTGTTGATGAAATTTGCATAAGCTCTCCCCGTGACTGGGAAAAGCTTATCCCCTGCCTGTTCGATGAGGATTACACCACCGAAAGCCTTGCGAAAGCTGCGGGCATATCCCGTGAAACCGCTTCCGCAGCCCTTTCAGCCCTTTTCAGAGGGGGCGTAGTGGCAAGGACGGGCAAAAAGTGCAACGCTTACACATACAGATTTTCAAAGTAAAAGGACGGTGTGAATATGAAAGCAAAATATGCAGCCATAGCGCTTCTTCTCCTGCTTTGCGGCTGTGCTAAGGAAGCAGATGAAGCGGAGGTATCGGCTACAGAGGTGTCGGTATATGCGGTCACAACAGTGCCTGAGGACGCTGTTCCCGAGATAAAATTCTCGGAAAAGGCGACCTATTTTATCGAAAGCCCCGCATCACAGCAGAGCAGTTCATCAGGTTCAGCCGTGAACAAGGTCCTGCCTCTCAAAGACGGCGAGGAGCTTACATTCCGTGCCGCTGACGGTAGCGGCGATGCGGTGGTGCTCAATAAGGGCGATGAATTTTTGGGCTGGACTCTTGACAGTCTGATGATGTTTGCAAATGACAACAGCTCATTCCAGACACGTTTCTCTTCCGATGAACGTGATTTTGAGGGAACTCTCACCATTCACATCAGCGAGTACACCGAAGAGCTTGAAGCCGCATTCGTTCCCGATGATATGTCACTTTTCCCGAAAGCATCATCTGACGGCAGAACATTATGGTTTGCGGCGGATAATCTTGAGGAAGCCCTTGAAATGCTGGGGTATTCTGCCGATGATACATTTGAAAAGGAAGAGACGGTCAGAGTAAAGCTCAGGACTGACCGCATTTATATCAACAATCTTCCCCTTGATGATGTGAACAATCTGATACGTGTGCTTGATATTGAGAAGATATGAGTCGGGGTGCTGAAAATTATACATATTGAAGCCTATTGCGGCAGATATGATGAGATTATCTCACTGATACCCGGCATCCGGAACAGCCTGTTGATTACAGCTTTCCCGACCGTAATTCAGCCATTTACATTGATATATAATAAACACCGCCTGCGAAAGCACTTTGCAGGCGGTGTTTTATGATTTTAGCGATCGTTTGTAATACTCTTCAAGCTTCGGGCGGCATTTCAGAAATTCCCTGCCGAGAACAGGGTCAAAGCTTTCACCGAGAGACCCCTCGATTATATCAAAAGCCTCGTCATAGCTCATTGCGTCCTTGTAGCACCTTTTGCTGACAAGCGCATCGAAAACGTCCGCAAGAGCCATGATCCTCGCTTCAACAGGTATCTTCTCCCCTGCAAGTCCGTCGGGATAGCCCCTGCCGTTCCATTTTTCGTGATGATAATGGGCGATGTTCTGGGCAATTTTGGCAAAATTCTCAGACTCCGTACCGTCAAGTATTTTCTGAACGATATCCGCACCCTTTGCTGAATGGGTCTTCATAATGGCAAACTCTTCATCGGTGAATTTGCCTGGCTTCCTCAGAACGTAGTCATCAATTGCTATCTTTCCCAGGTCGTGCATAGGTGCGGCTTTGACAACATTTTCAAGAAATTCCTCATCAAACTGCATTCCGCTCTCATTCCTGCGGAGCTGATCGGTGAAAATAGCAATGACATCACTGGTTCGCCTGATGTGACCACCTGTGCTGCTGTCACGTCCCTCGACCATATCAGCCATACCGAGAATGAGCCTGTCCTGCATCTGTCTGATGTGGGCCGTCTGCTCCTTAACGGACCTTGAAAGCTCCTCGTTGTAATTGTCAAGCAGATGAATATGGTCTCTCTGACCGGTGTCATCGGTGATCTCAACAATATAACCCGTCCACTCGGTCTTGTTGTCACGATACGCAGGAGCAACAGTCACCCTGAACTCACGGACATCACGTTTGAGATAATAAACATAGCGGCTCTCATCTTTCAGATTAAGGGCAATGTTTTCATAAAGGTAGGAATTTTCCTCGGGGATAGTGTAGTCGATGAGGAGACTTTTAAGCTCGGGGAGAAACCGCTTTGCGGCGGGACTGCACCCCATAAACTGCTTTTTGCGGTTGAACACGATATATCCGCTGTTCTCCGACTGCTCGATATTTTCCGAGACCATTCTCGAAACATCGTACATAACGATTCGCCTGAGAATAAAGAGGATCACTGCCTCTTCAAGCAGATAAATGTAGACCGTCAGCTCCAGCTTAAGTCCGAAAGCACGCTGGAACATATATCCGCCGAATGTTATCACCACCGATATGAGCAGCACCGAAGCATATTTGTATGAGCACCTCTGCTGTCTGAAAAGCGCCGCCGTCATTACGGCTATCATCGCCGCAACATAGCAGAAAAGCAGGATAATAAAAATATTGTGCAGCGGTCCGTATTCCTTCACAAGGCGGGTAAAGCCGTCGGAAGTGTCGATCGACACCTTTTTATAATACCAGTCGTTATAGCCTGCGGTGCAGGTAATAGCAAGCACAACTATATTTATCAGCGTCATTACCAACAGTTTTTTGTCACTGAGCCGCACCCTGAGAAGCTGGCATATGGTGGTCAGCAGAAAAAGGGGCAGGAAAACTCCCGCAAGATATACAAACCTGTTTGCAAGCAGGGCTTCATCAACATTTTTTGCCGCTGACAGAGCAAGACAGGCTCCGTTATTTATGATAACGCAGGTAAAAGCCATAAGCAGAGACGAAATGTTCTGATTATGACCCATCGACCACAGTATCATAAAAAAAATTACTGACAGCGCCAGCGCCGTCGTGTAATATATCGTCACCATAATCTGTTAAATCTCCATTATTTGGGAATTATAACTTTATACTTATGATTATAACACAAGGCGTTTAACAAATCAACGATATTTTACAAACAAAAAACGACCCGCTTTTGAAATGTACAAAAGCAGGTCGGTCATATCGTATATTTCCGTTTCTGAAATTAGTCGGAAACGTAAGGAAGAAGAGCGATGTGTCTTGCTCTCTTGATAGCTACTGTAAGTTCTCTCTGGTGGTATGCGCAGGTGCCTGTAACTCTTCTGGGAAGAATCTTGGAACGCTCTGTCATACACTTTCTGAGCTTAGCGGTATCCTTGTAATCTATCTTCTCCACTCTGTCAGCGCAGAACATACAAACCTTCTTACGGGTTCTCTTTGCGCCACGGGGAGCTCTTTCTCTATCCTTTTCCATATATGAAACCTCCTTATTTTAGAATAATGGTTGACCGTCGGTATCATCAGAACGGCAGGTCGCTGTCGCTGATGACCTCCTCAAAGTCGCTCAGGTCTCCTACAGAGACTGACGGAGCGGGTGTAGACTGCTGATATGCAGGCTGCTGAGGAGCATTTCCGCCGTAATTGTTCTGCTGATTGTAATTATTGTTATAGCCGCCCTGCTGCTGGTATCCGCCGCCCTGACCGCCTGATGAAGACTTGGTTTCACCGAAGGAAGCATTGTCAGCATAGACCTCAGTAACGTAGTGACGCACATCAGGATAACGCTTGTCGTCATATGTTCTTGTTCTGAGTTCGCCTTCCACGAGAATAAGTCTGCCCTTTGTGAAGTAACGGCAAACAAATTCCGCAGTTGCTCTCCAAGCAACAACAGTGATAAAATCGGACTGACGCTCACCGTTCTGACCCTGATATCCTCTTGTAACAGCTACTGTGAACTGACAGGTGGAAACTCCGCTCGTTGTCTGACGAAGCTCGGGGTCTGAGGTAAGTCTTCCCATAAGGATTACCTTATTTATCGAACAAGCACCTAACATAACAAATCAGCCTCCTTGGTTTTATCACTTAACAGTGATAAGTGAACGCATTACGCCCTCAGTGATCTTGAGAACACGGTCGAGCTCAGCAGGGAAATCGGGAGCAGATGTGAATGTGTAGAGAACATAGTAGCCCTCTGTCTGGTCGTCGATCTCGTAAGCAAGCTTCTTCTTGCCCCACTCGTCAACGGACTCAACAGAGCCAGCCTCTGTCATCATACCCTTGAACTTCTCTGTGAGAGCCTTGATGCCGTCCTCACCCTGTTTCAGGCTGAAAACTACCATTGCTTCATAGGTTTCGTTTAACTTTGCCATTTATAAGCACCTCCTCTTGGATTACGCCCGCACTTTCTTGTGTGGACGAGGATAACAGTAAATATTATATCATCCGTCAAGCCTTTTGTCAAGGGATTTTTTCCTGCGGTGCAATTTTTATATGTAAATTTTTTATGAACCTGCATACATCAATATCCCCTGTTTCAGCATACTCTTCCATTTTCCGCCATTGACAAGGCTATGGAAAATGAGTTATAATTTAGTTGATACATTATCATATACATATAAATGAAAGGACAGGTGTTATGAAACGATATTTTTCATCATTTGCGGCGCTTCTGACCGCTTTGCTCCTTACCTGCGGCTGCTCTCAGGTAACGGACGAGCTCCCCGACAGCTATTACAAGACCGATACCGACATCATTTCCGAAACCGAGACGTTTCCCTCCGACACCTCTGTGCCTGTCGTAAGCACATCGGAGTTCTCAGATACATCTATATACATATCCGCAGTCACACTTCCCGATGAGACCTCAGATACATCAGCGGAAACAACATCCGTGGCAACCGTTACCGAAGCCGTGACAACTGTTTCCGAAACAGAAACATCTTCCGAAACCACAACAAAAGCCGTAACCGAATTTGTCCCCGGGACACTTCCCACACAGGCGGTTCAGACCGCTCCTCAGATAACCGTTGTGACTATCCCCACCGCCGCCGAAACAGCCGCATCATCTCAGGCTCAGACAGAAGCCTACTACCCCCGGAGCGGCTATTATCCGCTGAATTTCAGCCGTCAGAAAGGAATGTGGGTGTCCTATCTTGAATTTGACCGCATTATGCGTGGGGCAAGCGAAGCCGAGTTCACCGATGCCCTTAACGCCTGCTTCGACAACATCTCCGCCCTCGGCTGCAATACCGTTTATTTTCAGGCAAGGGTCTACGGCGATGCGTATTATGATTCGTCGCTTTTCCCAAAGGGAGACCGCCTCACAGGAGATTATGATCCGTTAAAAATTGCCGTCAAATCCGCTCACGACCGTGGACTTTCTATCCACGCCTGGATAAATCCGATGCGCCTTATGACCGATCCTCAGATGAAAAGCTATCCCGAAAATTACAGGATCGGTCAGTGGTACAATGACGCTTCCAAAAACGGCACATACATTGTAAATTCATCGGGCAGATGGTACCTCAATCCCGCATATGCCGAGACCGTTTCCCTTATCTGCGACGGGATACGGGAAATCCTCACCGCCTACGACGTAGACGGCATTCAGATAGATGACTACTTCTATCCCACCACCGACGCATCATTCGACAGCGCCGCATATTCCGCCGGCGGAACGTCACTTAGTCTTGCTGACTGGCGGCGTGAAAATGTTACAAAAATGGTAAAGCAGATGTATGAGACCGTTCATTCCGCCAATCCCAAAGCCGTTTTCGGAATATCCCCCCAGGGAAATACGGATAATAACTACAATGACCTTTACGCCGATATTTATACCTGGTGCAGCACCTCGGGCTGCTGCGACTACATCTGTCCTCAGGTGTATTTCGGTTTTGAAAACACCTCCCAGCCATATGCCGAAGCTGTGGACAAGTGGTCAAAGCTCATAACCGCCCCCGATATTCAGCTCGTTATCGGTCTTGCGGCATATAAATCGGGCACAGCGGACAAATATGCGGGCTCGGGCAGCAATGAATGGGTCGTTTCAAGCGATGTCCTCGCAAGACAGCGTGACCTCACCGAGATTTACGGTGCAGGCTATGCATTTTTCAGATACGATTCCCTTTTCGTCCCCGACCCCTCCTCCGCCGCTGCCGTCAATGCAGAGCTTGACAATCTCAGAAAGTAATTACAAATATTTTCCGCCGATATTGACAAAATCCTCGGGCTGTGGTAAAATAAAGATAGATTTGGTATGTATATATACTAATGTATAAATATAAAGGAGTAAATAGTTATGAACAAGAATCTCAGAAAAGCTATCATCGCAGGAAACTGGAAGATGAACAAGACCCGTCCCGAGGCTAAGGCACTCCTCGAGGCTATCAAGCCCCTGGTTGCAAATGCAGAGGGCAAGATCGAAGTTATTGCCTGCGTTCCTTTCACAAACCTTGAAACCGCTATCAACACCACAGCAGGCTCCAACGTAAAGATCGGTGCAGAGAACGTTCACTTTGAAAAGAGCGGCGCTTTCACAGGCGAGATCTCCGCTGATATGCTCACAGAGCTCGGCGTTGAGTACGTTGTGATCGGTCACTCCGAGAGAAGACAGTACTTCGGTGAGACTGACGAGACCGTTAACAAGAGAACAAAGGCTGCTCTTGAAGCAGGTCTTAAGCCTATCGTTTGCGTAGGCGAGCTTCTTTGGGAAAGAGAGAGCGGCATCACTGAGGAAGTTATCTCCCGTCAGATAAAGCTTGACCTCCAGGGCGTTTCCGCTGATGACATCAAGAAGACCGTTATCGCTTACGAGCCTGTCTGGGCTATCGGTACAGGCAAGACTGCTACAGCAGATCAGGCTGAAGAGGTTTGCGACTTCATCAGAAGCGTTCTCGCAAAGCTTTATGATTCCTCCGTTGCTGACGCTGTTACAATTCAGTACGGCGGCTCTATGAACGCCAAGAACTGCGCTGAGCTCCTTGCCAAGCCCAATGTTGACGGCGGTCTTATCGGCGGCGCTTCCCTTAAGGCTGAGGACTTCAACACAATCGTTCAGGCAGCTGTAAACGGCTGATAAACACGGCTACTCGCTGCGACAGGGCAAAATGTTCTGCCGCAGCTTTTCGTGATACCACAAACAGAAAGGATAGTAAAATATGAGCAAAAAACCTGTTGTATTAATGGTTCTCGACGGCTATGGCCTCAATGACAGGACCGAGGGCAATGCTATCGCCCTTGCAAATACACCCGTTATGGACAAGCTTATGAAAGAGTGCCCCTTTGTAAAGGGCAACGCTTCCGGTCTTGCAGTAGGTCTCCCCGACGGACAGATGGGCAACTCCGAAGTTGGTCATATGAACATCGGCGCAGGCAGAATTATTTATCAGGACCTTACAAGGATCACCAAGGACATTGAGGACGGCACTTTCTATAACAACGAGACACTTCTCAGGGCTATGGAAAACTGCAGGAAGAATGATTCCGACCTCCACCTCTGGGGACTTCTCTCCGACGGCGGCGTTCACAGCCACATCACTCACCTTTACGGACTCCTCGAAATGGCAAAGCGCCGGGGGCTTACCAAGGTATATGTTCACGCATTCCTCGACGGAAGAGACACACCTCCCGCATCGGGCAAGGATTATATCGAGCAGCTCGAAGCAAAGATGAAAGAAATAGGCGTAGGCAAGGTAGCATCGCTCAGCGGACGTTACTACGCTATGGATCGTGACAATAACTGGGACAGAGTTCAGAAGGCTTATGATTCTCTCGTTGCAGGCGAGGGCGTTATGGCTGAAAACGCTGTAAAGGCAATGGAGGATTCCTATGCCAACGGTGTTACAGATGAGTTCGTTCTCCCCACAGTCATCACCGAGAACGGCAAGCCCGTTTCCCTTGTAAAGCCCAATGATTCCGTTATCTTCTTCAACTTCCGTCCCGACAGAGCAAGAGAGATCACCCGTGCATTCTGCGACGACAAGTTCACAGGCTTTGAAAGAAAGGGCGGCTTCCTCCCCCTCACATATGTATGCTTCAAGGATTACGACGAGTCTATCCCCAACAAGCTCGTTGCATTCAAGAAGGAAGAGATAAAGAACACTCTCGGCGAATATCTTGCAAAGAACGGCAAGAAGCAGCTCCGTCTTGCTGAGACCGAGAAGTATGCTCACGTAACATTCTTCTTCAACGGCGGCATCGAAACTCCCAACATTGACGAAGCACGTATCCTCGTAAATTCCCCCAAGGTTGCGACCTATGACCTCCAGCCCGAAATGAGCGCTCCCGAGGTTGGTGTTGACCTTGTTGACGCTATCAAGTCCGACAAGTACGATGTTATCATCATCAACTTCGCTAACCCCGATATGGTAGGACACACAGGCGTTATCCCCGCTGCTATAAAGGCAGTTGAGAAGATAGACGAGCTGGTTGGCAGAGCTGTTGACGCTGTTAAGGACGTTGACGGTGTACTCTTCATCTGCGCAGACCACGGCAATGCCGAGAAGATGATAGATTACGAGACAGGTGAGCCTCACACCGCTCACACCACAAACCCCGTTCCCTTTATCCTCGTAAACTATGATAAGGGCGTTAAGCTCAGAGAGGGCGGCTGCCTTGCAGACATCGCACCCACGCTCCTTGAAATTATGGGTCTCCCCCAGCCTGCCGAGATGACAGGAAAATCCCTTATCGTAAGATAAGCTATACAAACACTTCCGCCCCGCAGATAATTTCTGCGGGGCGGATTTTTTTATGATTTATACTAATAACCAATTGTTCTATAGATAAAGCCGACAGATGAAATAAGCCCAGTCTAGGAAAGCGACCGCAGGCGGGCTTGCCGCCCGGCAAGGGAGTGTTGCTTTATAAAGCAACCTGACGACGA
>CAKSPU010000031.1 GCA_934486875.1 uncultured Oscillospiraceae bacterium | reverse complement strand
TGTATAGACAGCTCCCGTAGTAAGTCCCGCTTTTTCGGCGATCCTATTCAGCGAAGCTTTCAGAAAGTCATTTTCCCTGAACTCGTCCATAGCCGCCTTTATTATTTTTTCATCAAGTGAATGATCCTTAACTGCCATATTCTCACCTTTTAATCAATAATGGTATTATCAATAACTATATTATTAATAATACCATTATTGATAGCGTTTGTCAATAGAAAGCTATAAAAAAATGCAGACAGCATAAATTTTGACTTCTGCAAAACGATATTTTTATTATTTATGTACAGGACCACAGGCTCACAATACAACTGCCACGGAATACAGAGCATCGGTAATTTATAAAGCTGCCGCAGCATTTTCCGCAAGCTCGGGAATATTCAGAAACATATTTTTATAACAAAATTCGTTTACGATCACAGCGTTATTAATTGTGACAAATAGGTGAAAATTTGACAAAAGGTAGAAAATCAATATTGCATAATTTTTAAAATTATGATATAATAAATATGTTTATTATACTAAGTGATTACATAACTATGAAGAAAGGATTGAGGCAAATGGCGTCACATTACAGCTTTTCACAGGTGACCCCCCAGATCGAGAAACTCGCAGATATGTGCGTGGGCAACGGAAGGATAGACCCCGAACTCTATACCAAATACGAAGTCAAAAGGGGTCTCAGAGACATTAACGGAAAGGGCGTTCTCGCAGGTCTTACGGAAATTTCCGAAATAGTTTCCTACACCGTTGAGGACAGCGAGATGATACCCTGCGACGGCCGACTTTATTACAGAGGATATAACATAAATGACCTTGTTACGGGCTTCGGTAAGGATAAGCGCTTCGGCTTTGAGGAAATAACCTATCTTCTTCTTTTCGGAAAGCTCCCCACAGCCGATGAGCTGAATGAATTCTGCTCGCTTCTTGCGGATTACAGAAAGCTCCCCACCACCTTTGTCCGTGACATTATGATGAAGTCCCCCAGCAGCGACATTATGAACAGCATTTCAAGAGGCGTTCTCACCCTCTTTTCATACGACGACTATCCCAACGACACTTCTATCCCCAACGTCCTGAGACAGTCTCTGGAGCTTATCGCACTTATGCCCCTTATCGCAGTTTACGGCTATCAGTGCAAGAATTATTACCTTGACGGCGAGAGCTTTATAATCCACCAGCCTGTGCCCGAATATTCCACAGCGCAGAACATACTCCACCTGCTCCGCCCCGACAGCAAGTTTACCGAGCTTGAAGCAAAGGTACTTGACATCGCCCTTGTCCTCCACGCAGAGCACGGCGGTGGAAACAACTCCACATTCACCACCCACGTTGTAACATCTTCGGGAACCGACACATATGCAGCCATTGCCGCAGCTCTCGGCTCACTTAAGGGTCCCAAGCACGGCGGCGCAAACGTAAAGGTAACGGCAATGTTCGATGATATGAAGCAGAATGTTTCCGACTGGACAGACGAGGACGAAATCACAGATTATCTCACCAAGCTTCTCCACAAGGAAGCCTTTGACAAGGCAGGACTTATCTACGGAATGGGTCACGCAGTTTATTCCATTTCCGACCCCAGAGCCAACATTTTCCGCACCTTTGTTGACAAGCTTGCAACCGAAAAGGGTATGGAAAAGGAGCTGGAGCTTTATCATCTCGTTGAAAAGCTTGCTCCTCAGGTCATTTCAAGAGAGCGCCACATCTACAAGGGCGTTTCCGCAAATATCGACTTCTACAGCGGATTTGTTTACAGTATGCTGGGTCTGCCCCCCGAGCTTTACACACCTCTTTTCGCCATTGCAAGAATTTCGGGCTGGTCCGCTCACCGCATTGAGGAGCTTTCCAATGCAGGCAAGATAATCCGTCCCGCATACAAGAGCGTAAGCACCCACCGCCCCTATGAAGCCCTTGCCGACAGAAAATGAGAGTAACAGAGCTGCTTGCCCCGAATGACTGCCGCATAAGCGAGGCATTGTCCCTTGCGCTCAGGGTGTTCGATGAAGTTGAAGCTCAGATATATCCCCCGTCGGGACGGGAGCATTTTGCGGCTTTCGTCACGGGTGATGAGCTGAAAAAGCATATTGCATCGGGAAATATGAAAATTTACATCTGCTCGGAAAGCTGTACCGTTATCGGTATGATGGCGGTGCGGAACAAGAGCCACATAAGCCTTGCCTTTGTTGACGGTGAGCATCGCAGTACAGGTGTGGGGAGAGAGCTTTTTGAGCGGATATGTGAAGATCATCCCGAAAGCCGGTTCACCGTCAATGCCGCTCCTCCCGCCGAAATGTTTTACAGAAAGCTCGGCTTTATCCCCACAGATATGGAGCGCCTTGAGGACGGCATAATTTATATACCGATGATAAGAAAGCCTTGATTTTCGCCTTATCATATGCTATAATCAAAAGGTAATAAAATTTTCGAGGTATGATATGAAAAGCAGGCTTCTTAAACAGCTCGTAAGCTTCGGCATCGTGGGTGTGCTCAACACCCTTGTAAATCAGGTAATATATATGATATGCGTGGCGCTGGGTATGCACTACCTTGCCGCCAGCATAACCGCATTTATCATCAGTGTTCTGCACGCATATCTGTGGCAGACAAAGGTGGTTTTCAAGGAGGACGAGAGCCTTGAAAAGCGTGTATGGTGGCAGGTGCTTCTTAAGACCTACGCCGCATATGCATTTACGGGACTTTTCCTGAACAACGTCCTGCTTGTGCTGTGGATAGACATTCTGAAGATAGACCGCTTTACGCCGCCTCTCACAGAGCTTGTAAACGGCTTCGGCATTTCAATGGACAATCACGAGCTTGCGGTGGATATCGCTCCCCTGCTGAATATCTGCATAAATGTGCCGCTGAATTTTGTGATAAACAAGTTCTGGGCGTACAGGCAGAAAAAGACTGACGCAAAGACAGCTGAATAATAAAAAGATCCTGCAAGCTCTTTACTTGCAGGATCTTTTCATCTGAGCAGCTCCGCCAGCTCTGCGACCACCTTTGCCGCATACTCGGTAATGCGGGGATTTTCCGCAGCAAGGTCATTGTGACCGTCGTACATCTCACCGTCCGACATCTTCATACTTACCGCAAGCGTGAGCTTTCCTTCGCTGAAAAACAGATGCATCTGTGCGCAGCTCTCACCGAAAAGCTCCTCGATCTCATTCAGAACGCCCGAATCGGCAATTTTCTCCCACCTGCGGCGCTGAATGCCGCCGTACGTAACGGAGCAGATATTCTCTTTCACATATCCGCCGCTCACCGATGCATTCATATCATACTTTCTGTCTCCGATATCGGAAAAGCGCTGTCCCAGGGAAATAAACGGCTGAACCGTCAGCTTTTCAAATCCGCTGTATGGTCTCACGGTGATGCCGCCGCATTTATCAAGCTTTTCCTTTGACTCGAAAATAAAGCAGTTATAATACCCTGTGGGAACATAGTGCTCGGCATACGGTCCGTCGGACTCCTCGTGACCCTCTGCAACGGTCACGAACATCTTCACCGAAACGCTTTTCTTTTCAAGCATACCCGCAAAATATTTGTACCTGCCCCATTCGGGTCTCTGTATCCTTGATATGCACCTTTTGGCTTCACCGCCTCTCAGCCTGGGCGTAAAGCTCCATTCGGGATAGCACATAGCCATAACATCGCTGTGCTCCCCGCTGAGATATTCGCTTGTTTCACGGCTGCGGCAGAATCGCTCACGGAACATAATTATGCCGCCGCCGATGAGCATTATTACCTCTCCCACAAAAAATGCCGCCGTCACACAAATAATTATCAGCTCTATCATAAATATTCATCTCCGAATATATGATATCACATCTGAAAATGCATAGTCAATATTTCCACAGACATTTGACTCAGATTTTACACAGAACACACAAAAGCCGCTTCCGAACAGGCGAAAGCGGCTTTGCTGTTATCAGAGATTATTCAGCCATACCGATAAATTCAAATCTCGGCTTGATGTTTCCGTGGTCGTTGACATCTTCAAGGAACATCGAGAGGGGTCTTACCCAGACTCTCGGCTTGTCGTATATCTGCATATAAACGACCTGCTTTTCCATTGTCTCGTGGTCGTATGCAAGGTTCAGAACAACATAATCGCCGCCCTTGAAATGCTTGTAATGACCGCCGATAACAATGCTTCTGCCCTCGGGGATACCTGCGGAGGGAGTGCCCTTGGGAGCTTCCGTTTTCTGCTCGGGAGCAGGAGCCTCGGGAGCCTTTTCGGGAACGGGTGCAGGAGCGGGAACAGGCTCAGCAGGCTTTACCGTCTCAGCCGCAGGCTTTTCGGAGACGGGAGCCGCAAGATTTTCGTCAACCAGCACCATAGAATGATTCTTGGGAACGGTAACGCTGACACTATTTCCCGAAGCGGCAAAATGCCTGCCCGAGAGACGGTCTGCAAGAGATCTTCCGCCTGTCTGAATGTTGAATGTGTAATCGCCGTCGCTGATGTTCAGGGCGATATAAACCACCTGGCCGTCTTTTTCACGCTGATAAAGGAAGGTCTGATTTTTAAGCTCAAGCTTTTTGTAGGAGCCCGACTGGATAGCGGGAAGCTCATTTCTGATAGCTCCGAGAGCGGAAATGTGAGCAAGGAGCCTGTCATCTCTGCCGGGGATATCATCAAGCTCCAGACAGGGACGGATAGCCATATCAGCGTCAGCACCTCTGCCCTTTGTGCCCCTTATGCCGAACTCACTGCCGTAATATACTGAGGGAACGCCGTACATCGTGTAAAGAAGAGTGTAGCAGCAGTAGATCCTGTCATAATCGGTGAGCTGGCTGGCAAGCCTTGCAACATCGTGATTATCAACGAAATTGTACATATATGTGTCGCCGTACTGACCGAGCTGGTACTCGATAGAATGAGCTATCTCGAAGTAGTTGCGGTCATTGTGGGAGGAATAAATTCCCTTGTAGCACTGGTAATTTGTAACGCAGTCGAACATTTCGGGGTTAGCCCACCTGCGGTAATCGCCGTGGATAATTTCGCCCATAAGCCAGAAATCGGGCTTCATAGAACGGGTAAAGGAGTGAATGCGCTTGATAAATTCGGGGTCAAGGCAGTCAGCGGCATCAAATCTTATGCCGTCGATGTCCCACTTTTCTATCCACATCTTAACGGCGTTCAGAAGATAATCCACCACCTCGCCGTTTCTGAGATTGAGCTTTACAAGGTCATAGCAGTTGTTCCAGCCCTCGTACCAGAAGCCGTCGTTATAAGCGGAATTTCCGCCGAAATTCAGTCCGCAGAACCAGCCGCAGTAACGGGAGCGTTCCCTGTTCTGCTTGACATCGAGGAATGCAAAATGCTCTCTGCCAACGTGGTTGAAAACGCCGTCAAGGATAATTCTGATGCCGTTTTTGTGAAGAGCGTCGCAGACCTCAGTGAAGTCCTCGTCAGTTCCAAGGCGCTCGTCGATCTTTGTGTAATCGGAGGTGTCATAGCCGTGAGCCGCAGACTCAAAAACAGGTCCGAGATAAACGGCATTGATGTTCATTGATTTAAGATGAGGTATCCACTGGATTATCTTTTTGATGCGGTGAACAGGTCCGCCTGTGAACTCTTCACGGGTCCTTTCGCAGCCGCAGAAGCCCAGAGGGTAGATGTGATAAACAGCGGATCTTTTGATCCATTCGGGAGAATTTGACATATTGCTACAGTCCTTTCCAAAACAAAGGTGGGAAACAGGATAGATTTCCCGTTTCACATTAGAATCATTATATCACAAAAAGTCCAATTTTGCAAGCATATTTTGACCTGTGTTCAATTTTTACACAGAATTTTCATCTGCAAAATCACCCGAAACGCTTGAAATAAAGGGCACTTATGTGGTATAATTATACAAATAAAATTTTCCCGGAGGCATAAAAATGACAACCGAAACCTACACCGAAACATCAGTCACTGCACCGTCCGATGCTGCTCCAAGCGCCGCCGACGGCACACCCGTATGGGCATTTCTTGTTTCCGCCATTGTGGCAATGGTGCTGATTTACATAGTCACCGTAAATCTCCAAAAGATAGCGGCAAAGGTAGATAAGCTCTTAGGACGTGAGCAAAAGCCCGAAGAACCTGTCAGATCTGAGAATTACAAGGTAAATGACATCTACGAAGTGCGGAAAGATGATGATGAAAAGTCCGAATAATACTAATAACCAATAAAACTGTAGACAAAAAGCTCCCCTGTGAAAACAGAGGAGCTTTGTTATAAACCGATAATTACTTCTTGAGCTTAACAGCTTCCTTGACCTTTGCAACGATATTCTCAGCGCAAAGACCAAATTCCTTAAGAAGATCCACAGCAGGACCTGAGTGACCGAATACATCGTTAACGCCGACCCTGATAACAGGAACAGGGCAGCTCTCTGTAACGGTTTCGGCAACAGCACCGCCGAGACCGCCGATAACGCTGTGCTCTTCGGCAGTAACGATAACGCCTGTCTCCTGAGCAGCCTTGATAACGATATCCTTGTCAAGAGGCTTTATTGTGTGGATATTGATAACCCTTGCCCTGATACCCTCGGAAGCGAGAGTTTCCGCAGCGATAAGAGCCTCATTTACCATAAGACCTGTTGCAATAATGGTTACATCATTGCCGTCTCTGAGCTGAACGCCCTTGCCGAGTTCAAACCTGTATGTCTCCCTGTCATTGAAAACAGGCACTGCAAGACGGCCGAAGCGCATATAAACAGGTCCCTCGAAATCGAGAGCTGCCTTAACGGCTGCCTTTGCCTCAACATCATCGGCAGGATTGATGATAGTCATTCCGGGGATAGTTCTCATAAGAGCGATATCCTCGTTGCACTGATGAGTAGCACCGTCTTCACCAACGGAAATACCTGCGTGAGTTGCGCCTATCTTAACGTTAAGGTGGGGATAGCCGATAGAGTTTCTTACGATCTCAAAAGCTCTGCCCGCAGCGAACATTGCGAAGGAGCTTGCAAAGACCTTCTTGCCTGTGGAAGCGATACCTGCGGCAACGCCCATCATATTAGCCTCTGCGATACCGCAGTCGAAAAATCTTTCGGGGCAGGCTTTCTTGAAAATGCCTGTCTTGGTAGCTGCTGCCAGGTCTGCGTCAAGAACGATAAGGTCGGGGTATTCCTTGCTGAGCTCTGCGAGAGCCTCGCCGTAGCTTTCTCTTGTAGCCTTTTTGATTACATCTGCCATTGTCTTAGCCCTCCAGTTTCTCAAGCTGAGCCTTAAGCTCGCTCATAGCCTGCTCGTACTGCTCTGCATTTGGCGCAGTGCCGTGCCAGCCTACCTGATTTTCCATAAAGGAAACGCCCTTGCCCTTGACGCTCTTCTGAATGATAGCAACGGGCTGACCGTTGATCTTCTCAGCTTCGTCAAATGCTCTCTCGATGTCATCGAAATCGTGAGCGTTCATTGTGATAACGTGCCAGCCGAATGCCTCAAACTTGTCCGTAATGGGCATAGGAGAACATACCTCAGTTATCTTGCCGTCGATCTGGAGACCGTTGTTATCAACGATAGCAACAAGATTGTCAAGCTTGTTGTGAGCCGCAAACATTGCAGCCTCCCATACCTGACCCTCTTCGATCTCACCGTCGCCGAGAACGGCATATACCTTGTAATTATCGCAGGATATCTTACCGGAAAGAGCCATACCGCAGGCAGCGGAGATGCCCTGTCCCAGAGAACCTGTGGACATATCAACACCGGGGATATACTTCATATCGGGGTGACCCTGAAGTCTTGAACCTATCTTTCTGAGAGTTTTGAGCTCGTCCACATCAAAAAATCCTCTCTGAGCGAGAACGGAATAGAGAGCGGGAGCGGTGTGACCCTTGGAGAGAACAAGTCTGTCTCTGTCAGCCATCTTGGGGTTCTTGGGGTCAACGTGCATCTTGTGGAAATAAAGGTAGGTAAGGAGGTCGGCAACGGAAAGCGATCCGCCGGGGTGTCCCGATTTTGCGTTGTAAACGCCCTCGATGATACCCATTCTCACCTTGCAGGCTGTGATCTCAAGCTGCTTTTTAAGCGTCTGATCCATAAGATTAAATCATCCTTTCAAACATTCCTCATCGGAATTTAATATATACTCTATGACCTCGGCAACCGCCCCGTGGGAGCAGTCCGATACTGTGACCATTCGGCAGACCGACTTTACCTCATCGACAGCATTGGAGGGGCAGGCAGGGAAATCCGCATTTTTCAGCATTTCCAAGTCGTTGTCGTAATCCCCCATTGCCACGGTAAAGGCATTTTCAGCGCCGTACAGTCTGAGAAGCTTTTTCATTGCGCTGCCCTTTGAGCAGTTCTTCGGCAGCATTTCGTGGAATATGGTGCTCGATGTGATGAACTCGACCTCCGCCGCATCGTGAAGCGTCTGTGCATACGCCGCAAAGGGCTCGATAAGCTCTTCGGGCATTGCAAAAAGCACCTTGCACCAGTTTCCGTCGGGAACATCATCGAGAGAATCCATTATCTCTGCGGTGAAGCCGCCCTTTTTCCAGTGGATACGCTCCTGCTCGTTTATCTGAACATCATAGATATGCTCGGGCGTGCATATCTCGGCACAGGCTTCGGGAAATTTCTTCAAAAGCTCCGAAACCATTTTCCGTGAGCTTCCCTCGGGAAGATATTCCGACCACATCACCTTGTTTTCGTGGCAGTCATATATCATTCCGCCGTTTGAAAGAATAACGGGGAAATCAACTCCCACAGGCTCGAAATAATGCCTTGTAGCCTGCATAACTCTGCCCGTGGAAACCACGAATTTTCCGCCCGCTTCACGAAGCTTCAGAATGGCATTCAGATTTTCCTCCGAAAGAGTTTTGTCCGAATTAAGGAGCGTGCCGTCCATATCGCAGAAAAAATATATATCCTTTTTATTACTCATATTGCCTCGATCCGCCGCCGCTCACCTTCCGCAGAACATCGCAGAAATACTGAGGAAGCTCGCTTTCAAACTCCATATATTCATATGTCACGGGATGGACAAAGCCTATCTTTCCTGCGTGGAGACACTGCCCGTCAATGCCCTTGAAGGGCTTGCCGTAAACATCGTCCCCCAGCACAGGGTGCCCGATATACGCCATATGAACACGTATCTGATGAGTTCGCCCCGTTTCGAGCCGCAGCTTTATGAAAGAATACTTGTCATATTCTTCAAGCACCGTGTAGTGTGTCACCGCAGGCTTGGAATTTTTCTCCGTGACGGTCATTTTTTTGCGGTCAACAGGGTGCCTGCCAATGGGAGCGTTCACCGTTCCCTCCTTGTCACCGAGATGTCCGCAGACCACCGCACGGTATTCCCTTGTAAAGCTGTGCTCCTTTATCTGCGCCGCAAGACCCGTGTGAGCGATGTCCGTTTTGGCAACGATAAGCAGTCCGCTTGTGTTCTTGTCGATACGGTGAACGATACCGGGGCGGATAACTCCGTTAATGGAGGAAAGCCTGCTTCCGCAGTGATACATCAGTGCGTTCACAAGTGTTCCCGTGTAATTACCCGCCGCAGGGTGGACTACCATTCCCTTGGGCTTGTTCACCACAAGCAGATGATCGTCCTCATAGATGATATCCAGCGGGATATTTTCGGGGAGAACGTCCAGGACCTGTGGTTCGGGTATAACAGCGGTTATCTCATCGCCCTCGGAAATAATGCAGCTTTTGCTGACGATTTTTCCGTTGACGGTAACTCCCCCGTCCTCGATAAGCTTCACCGCCCTGCTTCGGCTGATGTCAGCCCCGCAGGAGGAAAGTAGCTTGTCGATACGCATACCGCTCTGAGACTCATCTGCGGTGAGCATTATAACATTGTCACTTGTCATTTTTCACCTCAGAGTCATTTTCGGGAGCAGCCTTTTTCATATATTTTTCATCTATGAAAATGTAGTAAATTATCAGCAGTATCGCACCTATGACCACGCATATATCCGCAAAATTGAAGATAAAATCAAAGGGGAACAGGCGTATAAAATCCGTAACATAGCCCTGAAAAACACGGTCTATGAGATTTCCGATGCCGCCGCCCACAATCATTGCGTAGGAAACGGTCATAAGAGGGTGCTTGTGCTTCTGCCTGTGAAAATAAATCGTGATAAGCACAAGGGCAACTGCCGTAACTATCGCAAGAGCCACAGTTTTCCCTGTGAAGCTGCTGAAAGCCGCTCCTGTGTTCCTGTGGAGGGAAAAAGCTAAAATGTCCGTGTCTCCTGCGGTCAGCACACGAATTATCTCGCTGCCTTTTATATTCGACTCAGCCGCCGCCTTTGTGAGCCTGTCAATGACGATAAAAGCGGCGGTGAGTATCCAGAACAGGATTATCATTATGCTCTGAAAACGATCTGCTCTGCGCAGCGCTTGCAGAGTGTGGGGTGCTCGGCGATAGTGCCTACAGTCTCGCTGTAGCTCCAGCAGCGCTCGCACTTTGCGCCCGATGCCTTTTCTACGCTGAATGAAAGCTTGCCGTCAAAGGAGGGATCCTCGCACTTGAACTCGCCCTCGCCGTTGTTTACCACCTCGGCTGCGGATACGATGAATACGCCTGCAAGCTCGTCTGCCGCTGCGGAAAGCTTTGCATAAAGCTCGTCGCTGTCAGCGTGGAGAGTTACCTTTGCTTCAAGGGAAGCACCGATGAACTTCTCGGCTCTCTTGAGCTCCAGAGCCTTTGTAACGGAAGCTCTTACGTTGTATATCATATCCCACTTTGCAGTGAATGCATCATCAACGGAAACGCCTGTCTTTTCGGGCATCTGATTGAGGAAAATGCTCTCCCTGTCATCAGCGGCGCTGTGGGGAATGTACTTCCAGATCTCTTCGGCAGTGAATGAAAGCACGGGAGCGATCATTCTCGAAACTGCGCTCAGTATCATATACATAGCGCTCTGAGCACTTCTTCTCTCGGGAGACTTCTCAGGTGTGCAGTAAAGTCTGTCCTTTATGATGTCGAGATAGAAGTTGGACATATCGGTAACGCAGAAGTTGTGAATGCTGTGAACAACAACGTGGAAATCAAATGCATCATATGCAGCCTTCACCTTTTCGATGAGAGCGTCAAGACGAACCAGTGCCCACTTGTCGATATCAAGCATCTTATCGGTGCTTACCATATCCTTGTCGGGGTCGAAGCCGTCGCCGTTGCAGATGTTTCCGAGAATATATCTTGCGGTGTTTCTTATCTTCTTGTAAGTGTCCGCAAGCTGCTTTAAGATCTCCTTGGAAATTCTGATATCGGAGTGATAATCGGAGGAAGCTACCCAGAGTCTCAGGATATCTGCGCCGTTCTGATCGGTGATATCCTTGGGGTCAACACCGTTTCCGAGAGACTTGTGCATAGCTCTGCCCTCGCCGTCAACTACCCAGCCGTGGGTGCAGACAGCCTTGTAGGGAGCCTTGTGACCTGTCGCTGCGGAGGTGAGGAGCGATGACTGGAACCAGCCTCTGTACTGGTCTGCGCCCTCGAGATAAAGGTCAACGGGGACATCATATCCTCTTTCCTTCATAACTGCGGTGTGGGTAACGCCGCTGTCGAACCAGACATCAAAGATATTGGTTTCCTTTACAAATTCGCCGCAGCCGCATTGGCACTTTACGGAAGCGGGGATAAATTCCTTGGGATCCTTGATGAACCAGGAGTCGGAGCCCTCAGCACGGAACATATCGGAAACAGCCTTGATTGTTTCCTCGGTAACAACGGGCTTGCCGCAGTCCTTGCAGTAAACAACAGGAATGGGAACGCCCCAGGTCCTCTGACGGGAAATGCACCAGTCACTGCGGTCATTGACCATACCCTTTATTCTGTCCTCGCCCCACTCGGGTATCCACTGAACGCCCTCGATAGCCTCTATAGCGTCTTTCTTAAAGTCCTTTACTGAGCAGAACCACTGCTCTGTGGCTCTGAAAAGCACGGGATTTTTACATCTCCAGCAGTGAGGATACTGGTGGACTATCTTTTCAAGAGCAAAAAGTGCACCTGATTCTTCAAGATCCTTTGCGATGACCTTGTTTGCGTCATCGGTCTTAAGACCCTTGTACTTGCCTGCCTCTTCGGTAAGAATACCCTTTGCGTCAACGGGAACGGTAATGCCTATCTCGGGGTACTTCTTGCATACCTCGAAGTCGTCAACACCGAAGCCGGGAGCTGTATGAACGCAGCCTGTACCGCTTTCAAGAGTAACGTGATCGCCTACGATAACGAGGGAGTTTCTGCCCATAAAGGGGTGCTCGGCGGTCATATATTCAAGCTCGCTTCCCTTGAAGCAGCCCTCTGTTGTGTAATCCTCAACACCCTTTGCCTTCATAGCAAGAGGTGCAAGCTCGGCAGCCATAATATAATTCTCGCCGTTTGCCTTTACAACTGTGTAGTCATACTCGGGGCCTACGCAGATAGCAAGGTTTCCGGGAAGTGTCCAGGTGGTTGTTGTCCAGATAACGAAATATGTCTTGTCAAGATCAAGTCCCATAGCAGTGAATTTGCCCTTGTCGTCTGCTACCTTGAACTTAACGTAAATAGAGTGGCAGGGATCATTTGCATACTCGATCTCGGCTTCCGCAAGGGCAGTCTGGCAGTCAGGGCACCAGTAAACGGGCTTAAGTCCCTTGTAGATGTAGTTCTTTCTGAACATTTCGCCGAATATCTCGACCTCTCTTGCCTCAAATTCAGGCTTTAAGGTAAGATACGGGTCATCAAAATCGCCCCAAACGCCCAGTCTCTTGAACTGAGACATCTGATTTGCGACCTGTGAATGAGCATACTCATTGCACTTTTTTCTGAGCTCAACGGGAGGAACTGCGCCGTTCTCAACGCCCATCTGCTTTAATACCTTAAGCTCAATGGGAAGTCCGTGAGTATCCCAGCCGGGAATGTAAGGAGAGCAGTGACCGCTCATATTCTTCTGCTTTACGATAATATCCTTGAGCACCTTGTTAAGGGCAGTTCCCATATGGATATCGCCGTTGGCGTAGGGAGGTCCGTCGTGAAGAACATACTTGGGAAGAGACTTGTTCTTCTCGATCATCTTGTAATATGTTCTTCCGCTTTCCCAGTCAGAGATCATACCGGGTTCCTTCTGGGGAAGATTTCCTCTCATCGAAAAATCAGTCTTGGGAAGATTCAGTGTGGTATTGTAATCCTGTGCCATTTTCTTACTCTCCTTAAATGGATTTATGGGCTTCTCTGTAAACCCTGATCCCGCAAATTTCCGTCAATGGCTTGTATCAAATGCAAGATTTTCCGACGCAGCAGATGATACGGTTCATAGGAAATTTACAGGGAAAAAGGTTTACAGAGGTTCCCTTGATTTACTGCATTGAAGCGGTGTCTATTACTCTTGTAGCCTCCATATCCTCGGGAGCTGGAGCAGCCTCGTGAACGGGGGCGGGGGCGGGAGCTTCTTCCTCAGCATCATCGCTGTCAGCCTCGGGAAGAGAGGTTATAAGCTCCAGATGAGCCTTGTACATACTGAGCAGATTGGACTTGAAGGTAGTTACCTCGTTCTGCATTTTTTCAAGAGTTTCCTGCTCCTTCTTTGCTCTTACGGCAGTTGAACCGATTATCTCGTCAGCCTTTACATTTGCAGCGGAAATGATCTGCTCCGCCTTCTGCTGAGCCTCGTAAATAATAGCGTCAGCCTTGCTCTTTGCCTCGTCCATAACAGTTCTTGCCTGCTTCTGAGCACCGATCATAGCGTCCTTAAGAGCCTCCTCGTCAGCCTTGTAGCGGCGAATGCTCTCAACAAGGACTTCTATCTTCTTCTCGGTGTCCTCTTTTTCCTTGGTCATAGTGCCTATCTGGTCGGCAAGCTGATTTAAGAATTCATCAACTTCCTCGGGCTTGTAGCCGGGCTTTGCCTGCTCAAAACGCTTGGTGTTTATTTCCATAGCTGTAATCATTATTATTCCTCACTTCCCCGCAGGTACTGAATATTCCCGTGCCTGCTGCGGACAGAAACGGAAATAAAATTGTTCAGATGTATTTTTTTATGGTGATGCGGAGCCTGTCCTTTTTTGTGGCACCGCCAATTTCAGACAGAATGAACCTGCCTGCGCCTCTTATTGACAGAATGCTGCCCTCAGAGACATTTTCGGATACGCTTTCCGTAATCCCGTGATTTACCGAAACCGAACCCGAACGGATAAGCACAGCCGCCTTTTCACGGCTCACTCTCACCGCCGCCGCAACGATGCAGTCAAGTCTCAGCGATGCGACCGTTGCGGTCATCTCGCTGAATTTATCCTCTCTCGCCACAGCTTCACCGTCGGCAAAGCGGACTTTCACACCCACCCTGCCTATTTTTGTCAGCGACATCACTGCCATATCCGCCGCTTCGGGACAAAGGACCGCATATGCTCCGTTTTCGTCGCATACAATATCCCCCGTCCTGCTGCGCTCAATGCCCAGCGACATAATGCTCCCCAGGTAATCCCTGTGAGTAAGAGAGGAAGCTCCCCTGCTGTCAAACCTGATAACACGAAGAGGAAAATCCTCCTCATCGGGCTGACAGTATTCGGGATAAACGCACAGCATAAGCCGCTGCGCACCCTCATATCCTCCGTAAAGCTTAAAATCCCCCGTACCTGTATAGGCAAGGAACTTTTCCGCAGCAACAGACTCGCTCTCGCTCAGAAACCCCGAAAATCTCGGAGAAAAGCTTTTTTCGCATATCTTCATCATATCCGCAATATGGGATATGAGCAGAGCTGCATCACCGTCAAGCCCGACTGCGGCAATATAGGAATTTTTGTCACGTGCCATAGCTTAGTCTTGGCTCACACGTGATATCAGAGTAATACTCCGTTGCTTTCAAGCTCTGCGGAAAGCTCATCTCCCTGAAACCCAACGTTGTAGGGAGTGATGATGAATGTGTTGTTGGCAACAGGCTTGATGCTGCCGCCGTTTGCGTATGCAACGCCGCCCAGGAAGTCGATTATTCTTCTTGTAACATCGGGGGTCGTGGCTTCAAGATTTAAAACAACAGTCTTTTTGTTGTTCAGATGATTTGCGATCTCCTTTGTATCGGAGAACTTCTCAGGCTTTACAAGAATGACCTGAAGCTGAGCTGTCACCTGAATGTTCACTCTGTTGTTGTCGGCTGCGGGAGCCATATTCTGAGGTCTGGGCATACCATAGCCCTCATTTTGGGGAACAGGGTTGTTCTGAGGAACATCATCATATCCTTCATTGTCGTAATCGTCAGGCTCACCGTCAAAGCCCAGTGCGGATTTGATATTGTCGAAAAGTCCCATTTTTATTTCTTCCTTTCTCTTTCTATAAAAAATTCAGTTAAATGCTGTAATTTCTTGCTCCGAAAAGAGCAGTGCCCAGACGGACCATACCCGTGCCGAACCTTACCGCCTCGGTATAGTCCGCAGACATACCCATTGAGAGCAGTGAAATGTCCGTATTTTCGGGAGAGCGTGACTTCATATCCTCGAATATCCGCTGCATTTTTTCAAAATAAACGCAGCTGTCCGACGGAGGCGGAATTGTCATAAGTCCGCAGACCCTGACACCCTTGAGCACGGCTATCTCACACACGCTGTCATAAACAGCCTCGGGAGCGAACCCGCTTTTTGACTCCTCGCCGCCGATATTCACCTCGCACAGGATATCCATAACCGTTCCCTTTGCAAGAGCACGGGCGGATATCTCCTTTGCAAGACTGACACTGTCAACGGACTGTATCATCGTCACACTATCTATGATATACTTTATCTTGTTGCTTTGCAAGTGCCCGATGAAGTTAATTTCAGCATTTTTTACATACTGTTCTTTTTTGCTTAAAAATTCCTGGACTCTGTTCTCGCCAAGAAGCTCAAAGCCACGGGAAACAGCAAAATTAACTCTCTCGGGAGGAACGGTTTTCGTGACCGCCATAATTTTGATATCGTCGGTCTCTCTTCCCGCCTTTACCTTTGCTTCCTCCATATTAAAGCGAATGCGCCTGATATTTTCGGAAATATCCTCAAACTGATTATTCAAAGTGAATTTCCCCCTCTGAACTATTCTCGGATACCGAACTCTCACTTGCTTCGGAAACCGCAGTCTCCTCAGTGATGTCCGTTTCAGCAGCTGATGTTTCCTCCGAGATGCCGCCCTCCGTTTCTGAAACGTAAGGCTCGGATTCCGAGACCACAGGATCCGTGTAAAGAGGTATCTCCTCTTCCTCGGGAGCCGTTGTCTCTATAACCTCGTCGGAATTTGCCATATATGCCGCCGTGTCTACTCCCTCAATGATTATGTCGTCGTAAACACAGACATATTCCTCGTTGGAAGTAAGCTTTGAAAGCAGATATTCATCGCTTTCAAAGATAGGATCGACCTTTTTGAAAAGCACTCTCTGTCCCCAGAGGACATAGCAGCCCTTTTCATTGTTTTTATTAAATCTCAGAGCCTCTCTCGGAACTTTTATCCCCTCAAAATCGTTCAGCGTCATTTCGACACGCTCAACACGCTTCTGCACCAGCTTGAAGGTCATCTCCTCGCAGCGCAGTATGAGCACCCATTCTTCGGGGTTGTCCGTAGGTTCAAGAGATTCTATAACAGCACTTACCGTATCGGGAGTTGAAGCAAAGCTCAGCTTCACCGAATCACCCGGGTTGTAAACGCTGTCGGAATTGTCGATAATGCCTGCAATTTTCCAGTTGTAGCCTCTTACAAGCTTGCCTATCTCGCTTTTGCTCTTGTTTTCCCTGACCGATCTTTCGTTGGCGATAACGTCCTTAATGGTGTCGGCGGTAAGCTCGCCGCTCTTATCCATAGTAAGGGTGCTTTCGTAGCCGTCGGTTGTGCTCACAAAGTAGCCCGCATCGGGGGAAACTATCTCGGATTTGCTGCTTTTGCGCCGCTTGACAAGCTCATCTATCTGACTGTTCAGCTGAGCGATACGGTCGTCATAGCCGCTCTCCTGCTTAACGGATATCTGATAGATGCTCATAAGTGTGAGCAGGTCGTCACGCTGGCTCTTGATGTCGGAAATATCCCTTTTCGCAAGCCTTGTGGCAACAGCCTGATACTTCTGGCTGATAAGGGGGGCTATGAAGTCAGGCTTGGCGGTAAGCACCGTTCCGGGATTCTGAGCAGCCATTAAAAGGTCTATCTCAGCTGAAAGCTCATCAATTTTCCTGTTTATCTCGATGTCGCTCTCACTGCCGTAAACATAAGCCACAACAGAGCCGTTAGCCACCTTGCTGCCGTCGGCAATGGGGTAGCTCAGAACTCCCGTATAGCTTTTTCTTATAACGGATTCGTCACGGATATAAACGCCCCTGAAAGAGACCTTGTCCGCCGATGAAGCAATGACCGCCGTGGTGGTCTTGTACTGCTCCGTCATATCGGTGTAGGCGGTATGAGCAGCCGAGCACAGAACGAGCGCTGCCAGAAGGAAAAACAGGACTTTCATAATTACGCCGTTGTCCATCAGCCTTTATCCTTTCGGCAGTCCGATCACTTTTCGGAAGAGTCCTTGTCCTGCTCCGCATCAAGAATGGAAATGGGTCTTGCGGGAACGATGGTGGAGATCGCGTGCTTGTAAACAAGCTCCTGCTTTCCGTCAGCGTCAATGATGACAGCATAGCTGTCGAAGCCCTTTACAACGCCCTTGAACTGGAAGCCGTTTGTAAGGATACAGGTAATGGGTATCCTTTCTTTTCTTGCCTGATTAAGGAAAACGTCCTGAAGATTCAGCGCCTTGTTCATTAAGATCATCCTTTCAAAATTATCTTCTGTTCTATTTTATCTATCTGTTTTACGTGATGAAAATAGGAACACAGAGCATACTGCTCCATATTCTTTTTAATTATATCACATAATTTCCGATTTGGCTACTATATTCAAGCAATTTGATATAATTCCGTCAAATTGTTCACTATTTGCCGTATCGACCCACTCAATTCGTACATCTCGACGAAACCAGGTGAGCTGACGCTTGGCATACCGCCGTGATTCCTGCTTTATCCTGCCCACAGCATCATCAAGAGAGCACTTTCCCTCAAAGTATGGTATCATCTCCTTGAAGCCTATGGCATTGAACGCCGTGCGGAGCTTATATTTCTCATATACCTCCCGCACCTCGCTTTCAAGCCCCGCTTCAAGCATCTTGTCCACTCTGCGGTCTATCCTGTCATAAAGCACCTGCCTGTCAAAGCAGGTAAGCCCTATCATACAGGGCTTGAATGACGATCCTGTCTTTTTGCTGAGGGTGCGGTTCTCCTCTCCCGTCCTCCCCGACAGCAGGCACATCTCAATTGCCCTTATCACTCTTATAACATTGTTCGGGTGAATGATCTCCGCCGCTTTCGGGTCAAGCGAACGAAGCCTTTCGTGCATATATTCTTTACCCTTTTCAGCCGCTTCCGCCTCCAGCTCTTTTCTCAGACTGTCATCGGAAACGATGTGGTCAAAGGAGATATTGTCGATAAGGGAATTGATATAAAGTCCCGTGCCGCCGACTATTATCGGCATTTTCCCTCTGCTGCGGATATCCGAAATGCACTCCTTCGCCATTCGCACATAATCCGCCACGGAGAACTGCTCGTCGGGTTCAAGGAAATCCATCATATGGTGAGGAACGCCCCGCATTTCCTCCCTGTCAGGCTTTGCGGTGGATATTGCAAGCCCCTTGTATATCTGCATAGAATCGGCAGAGACAACCTCTCCCCCAAGCCTTAGAGCAAGCTCAACGCCCACCGCAGTCTTGCCCGAAGCCGTGGGACCGCACACAACTATAACAGGTATCTTTTCCGTGAAATTATCCATTAAACTATTCTCCTGAACTGCTTTTCAAGCTCCTTTTTGGTAAGCTTGAACATAACAGGTCTGCCGTGGGGGCAGTATCTTATCTTGTCGTCCGAAAGTATCCGGGACACAAGGTATTTAAGCTCCTCCGTGTCGGTGATGTCATTCGCCCTTATTGCTCCGTGGCAGGCGATGGTATGGTACATATCGTCAAGTATCTCGGGGAGAGGGTCGTGCCTGTGAGCCGCAAAATTCCGTGCAAGCTCGTTTACAATAGTGCCTGCATCGCTTTTTTCAAGCACCGTTGGAATGCCCTTGATAATGACCTTGGGGGCTTCCGCCTCCTCAATGTCAAAGCCGAGGTCGGCGCACACACGGAGATTTTTAACCAGTGCATCATACTCCCCGTAATCCAGCACAAGCTCCTCGGGGATAAGGAGCTGCTGCGCCGTCAGGTGCTCCCTGCCTGTCCTGAGGCTTTCAAAACGTATCCTTTCGTGAGCGGCGTGCTTGTCAACGATAAGTATGCCGTCCTCCAGCTCCGCAATGGCGTAATTCTTGAACGCCTCGCCGATTATGCGGAAAAATATCTCCTTCGGCGGCTCTTCCCCGTGTGTTGGCTCTTCCTTATGCTCCTCAAAAGCCGTGCTGTTAATGTATTTGAACTCCTGCTTCGTCTGCTCGGAATGAAGATTTTCGATAGCGTCACTGTCCGTACTGTTTCCGTAGCCGCTCTGCAAATGCTGTGAAATATCGGGCTTTGGCGGTTCGGGAATATTTTCACTCTCGGATACATTTTTGACAGCAGGCTCAGAGCTAAGCTCAGCCTTATTTTCATTCGGGATACCTGTATTCACGGCAGCCCTTGCTCCGACATTTTTAGCTCCCGCCCAGGCAGCCTCAGCAGCGGCAACAGCCATTTCCATCTGCTCCTCCGCAGACTTTCCCTTTGCGCCCTCAAAATCCCGTGGAATTTCCTCCACACGGATATTATGGTCATATCCCTCACCGTTTTTCACCGCATTTATGCTTTCCCTGCGGGCAGTGTTGTCCCTGTCATCGGTGGAGACGGGTATCACCTTTTCGGTGTATTTCGATCTCGATGTCTCGCTGAGCGCAGTCTGAACAGGCTTCGGCGGGTCTGTGAATAGGGGCATAGCGTAATCCGCTTCGGTCCCGGGCTTTCTTTCAAGATTCATCTCCACAGGCTTTGTGTCCGCAAGTATGGAGTTTTTCACCGCAAAATAAAGTGCATCATAGATAAGCTTGTCATCGGAAAATCTCACCTCAGTCTTGGCGGGGTGAACATTCACGTCCACGGTCTGAGGCGGTATTTCAAGAAAAATAACGCAGGCAGGGAATTTTCCCTCCATAATACAGTTCCTGTAGGCTTCTTCAAGGGCGCTCATACAGGTAAGGGAGCGGACATATCTGCCATTGATGAAAAAATGCTGCATAGAGCGGTTTTTTCGTCCCCACAAGGGCTTCACCGTGTAGCCCGTCACGGAGATGCCCCCCAGCCTGTAGTCAACGGGCAGCATAGACGCAGCAAATTCCTTTCCGAAAACGGAATATACTGCGGAATAAAGCCTGTTGTCTCCGGGGGTGAAAAGCTCCTGGCGGTTGTTTCGTATGAATCTGAATGATATCTCGGGGTGGGAAACTGCGATCTTGCTCACGATAGATGCAATTGCATTGCCCTCGTATTTGTCCTGCTTCAGAAATTTCAGACGGGCGGGAACATTGTAGAAAATGTCCCTTATGATAATGGTAGTGCCGTCGGGGCAGCCCGAGCGCTCAATGAGCTTTTCCTCCGTGCCCTCGATTATGTAGTGAGTGCCGTACTCCTCGTCCTTTGTCTTGGTGATGACCTCGCACCTTGCCACTGCGCATATTGACGCAAGAGCCTCTCCACGGAAGCCCAGCGTAAGTATCTTCGTAAGGTCGTCCTTAACGCTGAGCTTGCTTGTGGCGTGGCGTAGAAATGCCACGGGAACGTCCTCGTGAGCCATACCGCAGCCGTTGTCGGTTATCCTTATGTATGTGATACCGCCCTGTTTTATCTCCACTGTGATCGCAGAAGCGCCGCTGTCAATTGAGTTTTCCACAAGCTCCTTTATGACAGAGCTCGGGCGCTCTATGACCTCGCCTGCTGCAATAAGCTCGGAAAGCTCCTTGTCAAGCACGTGTACCCTTGGCATTTTTTTCATTCCTTTCTCTTAGGACCTGTCTTCATAAGAAATGTGTGCTGATTTTCGGGCATAATTTTGTTGCAGACAAGGCAAAAATCATTTGCC
This sequence comes from uncultured Oscillospiraceae bacterium, assembly GCA_934486875.1. GTDB lineage: Bacteria > Bacillota > Clostridia > Oscillospirales > Ruminococcaceae > Huintestinicola. Next base: position 8,078 of record CAKSPU010000031.1, on the reverse strand, counting down.
GAAAAGACGTATGCATATGCTTGTGAAGACAGGTTCTTATTAATTAAGCATATCGCAAAGCTCCTGCAATAAAAGCAGAGCATCTCTCGGGGAATACTCGTCGGGATTTGTTTTTCTGAGCCTTGAAAGCACCTGCTCCTCCTTCATCGAACCGAAGGATATCTGCTGTTCCTCCTCTTTCTTCACGGGAGCAGCCCCCGAAGCATATTTCTCAGCCTCCATATCCGCAAGAAGCTCCTTTGCCCTTGCCACAACGCCCTTTGGGAGCCCCGCCAGCTTTGCCACCTCAATGCCGTAGCTGTCGTCAACGCCGCCCTCCACTATCTTTCTGAGAAACTTTATGCTCTCGCCGTATTTTTTCACCGCAACACTGTAATTCTTAACTCCCTCTACCCTGCCCTCAAGCCCGATAAGCTCGTGGTAATGGGTGGCAAAAAGGGTCTTGCAGCCAATCTTTTTCCTGTTGGCGATATACTCCGCCACAGCCGTTGCAATGCTTATGCCGTCAAAGGTGGACGTGCCTCTTCCCACCTCGTCAAGGATAACAAGGCTCTGCTTTGTGGCGTGTTTGAGAATGTCAGCGACCTCGCTCATCTCCACCATAAAGGTAGACTGACCCGCCGTAAGGTCATCTGATGCACCCACACGGGTAAATATCCTGTCGGCAATGGATATCCTTGCGCTGTCAGCAGGCACGAAGCAGCCTATCTGCGCCATAAGCACTATAAGGGCGGTCTGTCTCATAAATGTGGATTTACCCGCCATATTGGGGCCCGTGATTATCGCCATTCTGCGGCTGTCCGTGTCAAGATAAACGTCATTGGGAACATACATCTCCCCTGTTATCATCTGCTCAACAACAGGGTGCCTGCCGCCCTTTATGTCAAGAGTTCCGTCAAGGACGATATCGGGCTTCACATAGCGGTTTCTCATCGAGACCTCCGCAAAGGAGCAGAGCACGTCAAGGGCAGCGGCAGCCTGAGCGGTTTCCTGCACCTCGGTGAGCCGTGAGCCGATAAAGTCTCTGACCTCCGCAAATATCTCCGCTTCCATAACGAGAGTTTTCTCGCTTGCTCCCGAGATTTCCTCCTCAGCCTTTTTCAGCTCGTCGGTGATGAAGCGCTCGCAGTTTGCAAGGGTCTGCTTGCGGATATATTCGGCGGGAACAAGGTCATAATAGGACTTCGTGACCTCGATGTAATATCCGAAAACTCTGTTGTAGCCAATTTTCAGATTTTTGATGCCCGTTTTTTCCTTTTCCCTGTTCTCAATATCGTCGATAATGCTCCTGCCGTTCTTGATTATCCCCCTGAGCCTGTCCAGCTCGGGATTGAAGCCGTCCTTGATAACTCCGCCGTCCTTTACGACCTGGGGCGGGTCATCTGAAATTGCATTATCAACAAGCGCCGCAATTTCCTTAAGCTCGTGAATCCTGCTTTCAAGCCCCTTTAAAAGAGCCGTGCGGCAGTTTGCGATAAGCGACTTGATAAGGGGCATCTGCTCCGCCGTTTTTGCAAGAGCCTTGACATCTCTCGGAGTGGCAGTTTTGTAGACCACCCTTGTCATAAGGCGTTCAAGGTCATAAACGCCCTCCAGAGCATCACCCAGCTCCCCCTGCATCACAGGGTCATTGTACAGCTCCTCAACAGCATCAAGCCTGTCGATGATAGCAGCAGGCTTCAGAAGGGGCTGCTCGATGTAGGATTTCAGCAGGCGCTTGCCCATAGATGTCCTTGTGCGGTCAAGTACCCATATAAGGCTTCCACGGCGCTCCTTGTTTCGGAGGGTTTCCGTAAGCTCGAGATTCCGCCTTGCGGTCAGGTCGATCTCCATAAATCGCTTGTCCGAGCAGGTCACAAGCTCAGTAAATCTTCCCACCGCCGCACGCTGGGTGTCGCTTATATAATAGAAAAGTCCGCACAGCGCCGCCACGGAGCAGTCATCATTTTCATCAACATTCATATCCGAAAGACTCTCCGCCGAAAACTGAGCAAGGAGCGTTCCGAGATGAAGTGAGCGGTCGAACTTATCATCTTCAAGAACAGTTTCCGTAAGCTCCATTCGTGTGCGGATAAAGTCTATCACCTGAGTGAGCTTTTTTGCTTCAGAATTTACAAGCAGCTCCGCAGGGGCAAATCGGGATATCTCGTTTATAATGGCTTCGGACAGCTCAGTTTCGCTCCTGTCCTTATATATAAACAGCTCCGCCGTACCTGTGGAAATATCCGCAAAGCATATTGATGCCGCTTCCCCGTTTACAAAAAGTGCGGCGATGAAATTGTTCTTGGAATCGTCAAGAAGATTGCTCTCCGTCAGCGTGCCGGGGGTCACGATTCGGATAACGTCACGCTTCACAAGCCCCTTGACAAGCTTCGGGTCCTCCATCTGCTCGCAGATAGCCACCCTGTAGCCCAGATCAATAAGCTTTTTTATGTAGATCTCAGCGCTGTGGTAGGGAATGCCGCACATAGGGGCACGCTCCTCCTGTCCGCAGTCTCTGCCCGTAAGCGTAAGCTCCAGAGCCTTTGAGACCACTACAGCATCATCAAAAAACATTTCATAAAAATCTCCCAGGCGGAAGAAAACGATGTGTCCGGGATACTTGTCCTTGACATCGAAATACTGCTGCATCATAGGAGAAAGAGTGCTGCGGTCAACGTTCATTTTCCGACCATTCCTTTTCTTTTGCTTTTCGGATGCATACCGCACAAAGTCGTAGCCCTGTGCGGTATGCATCCGAGTTATTCGGTTTTATCAGTGGCAGCCGCTGATTATCAGTGGCAGCCGCTGAGCATCAGTGGCAGCCGCCGCAGGTGGAGCAGCTTCCTGTGCAGGAAACGGGGTTAGTCTCGGGGCAGGTCATAGGGTCCTCGCCGTTGGCAGCGCAGGTGATGATATAGTTGATGCTCTCGAGAATGCCGTCCATATCGGACTTTGCGTTCTCAAACGCCATCATATGGGGATTTGTGACAACAGCGGCGTAAAGTCTGTTCAGGTCATTGTTCAGAGCGGTGATGGTGTCGGTGTTCTTGTCCTCCTTAGCCATCTCGGTGTTGAGCTCCATTTTCTTCACGTTGAAATCGGTGATATTCTTCTGAAGCTCCTCGTCCTTGTCATTTGCAAGCTTTGCAGCAGCATATGCATTATATCTCTGATCCTCCTGAAGTGCCTTTCCCAGTGCTCTTGCAGCTTCGATAACGTTCATTTTAAAACAACCTTTCTATTAAGAAATAATCTTTTACTATCCTTTGACAGTTGGATATTATTATACCACAAAAATCGGATTTTGTCAAATGTAACAGGACAAAAAAAGTACAGTTCAGAACAGGCTGAACTGTACGATATTTCTATAGCTGTCTGCGGTACTGAGTGGGCGTTTTTCCCACCCTGTCCCTGAACTGTCTCATAAAATTAAATTCGTTTGAATAGCCGCACCGTGATGCTATCTCCGAAACCGTAAGGTCTGTGGAGGAAAGGAGCCTTTTCGCCCGCTCCAGCCTGCCGTTTATAACATCGCCCGTCACGCTGACCCCGAACATCTTCTTGTAAAGATGCTGAAAGCCCGAGCGGCTCATACTCACATATTCCGCCATTTCGTCAATGGTCATAACTCTTTCGGGGCTTGTGTGGATAATGGTGCGCAGCTGGGTCATACGGTGGTTTTTCTCCATAAAAAGCTTCAATGATATCTGCGTGCCCGAACGGATAAGCCTGCTCACCGTAAGGAGCAGTATCTCCGTGTAATGCCGCTCTATCTCGCAGTGGAGCGGTTCGGCGGAATAATGCTCAAAGGCAAGGATATGCACGATATGGGAGACCGTTTCCGTGTCGCCGAGATAAACAGGCTCGTTCACGGGAATGTGAAGCTCGTCAAAATGTCCTACGGTCTCTTCGTCCGCCCCGAAATATATCCAGTCGTCGGTGTATGTTTCCCCCGAGGCGCAGTAGCGGCAGGGAGTTTCGGGAGATATCACAATAAACGAATTTTCCCTGACATCATACTTTTTTCCGTTCAGCACAAAGCTCGCAGGGGTCTTGATTATGAGCATCAGCCAGCAGCCCACGCCGTTGGGTCTGTCCATAACAAAATCCGATCCGTGACTGTAATTGTAGCCGATCGTTCCTATATCCAAACAGCTCACCCCCGAAATATGATACATAGATTATACCATATCCGAGGGCATTTTTCAACTCTTATTTCATAAACACAAATTCAATAAGCTCGAAAAGACTTCTGTCCTTGAAGTAATCTCCCGTCCAGCCGCTGTAGTCGGCGGATATCCTGAAATATACGGCGTGCCTGCCCGTAACAGCCTTTACAACGCTCTTTACAATGCCGCCGTTCTGACCGATATCGCAGACACCGATCTCCTCATCGTCCGCAAAAATATGCATATGGCAGTCGCAGCCCATACCGTTCACCTTTGCGGCAAATTCCATAGTCCTGCTTGAAAAGTCCTCACCGAAATCATAGTATTTGTAGCCGATAACATCGCCGTCGCAGATGTTCATAACGCACCTGTCAAAAACATTTCTCTCGGTGATGAATGCCTTTCCCTTAAGCACGCAGGCTATGTCCGCAGGGGTTATCTCATAGGGGTCAAGGCTGTCCTCAAAGCCGAGGGAGGTCATCTCAACGGGAGGGATAGTGCCATCGGGGAGGAACTCTATCTTTTCAACGCAGCCCCGCCTTGACATAATAGTTCCGTTGGTCATACGGTGGTAGAAAACATACCACTGACCGTTTATACACACCACGGAACCGTGGTTGTTTCCGCCGGGGTAATCAACGCCGTTGTCAACGATATATCCACGGTAGGTAAAGGGTCCCGTGGGGCTGTCCGAGGTGGCATATGCAAGGCGGCTGCCACGCTTGGGGGAATATATCATATAGTAAACGCCGTTTATTTTTCTGGGCGAGCAGGCTTCAAAGAAAAGCTTTTCCTTTTCGTCAAAGCCTCCCTCGGAGGTCTCCCTGCAGGGGATAAAATGTTCGATGCAGCTGCCGTCGATCATCTCGTACATATTGTCGCTGTTCACTTCCGCAAGGAACGAGCGTTCAAAGCCGCAGTAAATATATGTCCTGCCGTCATCGTCCACAAGCACTCCCGGGTCAATGAACCAGCCGTTGCAGCATATCTCATCGGGAATGGTGTATTTGTATTTTGAAACGAGTTTGAAAGGTCCCTCGGGTCTGTCGCTGACAGCCACGCAGCCTACAGCATTCACGATGTATGCGAAAAGGTAGTATTTTCCGTCCTTTCCCCTGACCACATCGGGAGCGAAAAGCTGAGTGTTGTCACTGTTCCAGTCAATGTCCGAGGGGTGGTCACGGTCAGCCTTTGTGTGGAAAATGTCTCCGTGGCATACCCATTTGTTAAGGTCGGAAAGAGGTGCGCTCCAGCATTTTAAAACAAAGTCGCAGAAGCTGTCTGAGCCTGCTCTGTCGTGGGAGCCGTAAACATATATCCTGTCGCCGAAAACTCTCGGCTCGCCGTCGGGAATGTATTCGCAGTTCGGAAGATATGGATTCATTTTATTTTCCTTTCTATGCACCGAAAAAACTGCTCGCATAAGATACGGACAGTTTTTTCGGCAGTCTATGCGGGAAGTCCGACGATGCAAAAAAGCTGCCTGCCCTCGCCGATGTACTGTATCTGCGGCTGCCCTATCTTACAGCCATAAGCCCCTGAAGAAGCTCCTTGTCCTTGAACTCGCACTTGCTCCTGCTGTAAAATGCATCGGTAACGTCCCAGAGAACAGGACACATATCCCTGTCATATGCAGCCTGACAAACGCTTGTGAGATACTTTCTGACAGACTCCTTTTCCTTGTTCTTCACAGGGCAGCCATACTCTCCGATTATAACGGGAATGCCCTTGTCAACGAAAGTCTTTTTCATCATATCCATATTTGTTTCAAGCTCTTTGATGTCTGCATCGGTGCCCCATTCCTTGCGGCACTTGCCCCAGGAAGCGTCCTTTTCGAGAATTGCGAAGGTTGAGGGAGTGTAGTAGTGAACGGACACGGCACATCTTCCCGCAGGGTCATCGGGCATTTTGTAAAGCTCGTCGCAGGTGAGGGCAACGTCCGTTGCATAGCCCGCAATGAGGAGGTGACGCTTCTTGTTGTTGCCCCCCGAAGCTCTTACGATGTCAACGAATTTCTGATTTATCTCGTTTAAAAGTCCGAATGCTTCAGCCTTGCCCTCGGTCTTGCCGCTGTAGCGGTTCCAGATGTCGTTCCAGCAGCCCTCTTCGTTAAGCGACTCGAAAACAAGCTTGTCGCCGTAGCTTCTGAACTCCTTTGTGAGCTGAGTCCAGATGCGCTCGTATTTGTGCATACATTCGTCCTTGTCCTTACCGGAGAATTTCTCCCACCAGCCGCCGTCCCAGTGAATGTTCATAATAACGTACATATCGCTGTCCAGCGCCCAGTCAATGACCTGTCTTACTCTTGCAAGGTAATCGGGATTGATGTCATAATCGCCGCTCATCATATTTGACCACGCCACGGGAACTCTCAGGGTGGTAAAGCCCTCCTTGGCATAGCCCTTTATAATATCCTCGGTGATAACAGGGCTGCCCCAGCCTGTTTCGTAGTTTGTAACGCTTGATGAATTTATCCAGCTTCCCGTTGATTCAAAGGTGTTGCCGAGATTTATTCCCAGCCCCATATCCTTTACTATCTCCATAGTTGACATATTGCGCATTTTTCCGCCGGGAGATGCACAGCCTGCAAACAGTCCTGTGAGCATTGTGAGAGTTATCACAAGAGCTGTGATCCTGCTTAATTGTTTTATAATGTTCATATAAACATCGTCCTCCTTTTTTTATTATTATACAGTCTGCACAATTTCTTTTCAATGTGCTCCATAGTCAGATATACTGACCTTTTGTGCAAATATATTATTTTATTGACATTAAGATGTAAATATGCTATAATATTTGCATCACATTTTTTATAACGAAAGGAAAAATATTATGAGAAAATATATCTGTGCCGTGACAGCTGCCGCAATGGCTCTTTCAATGGCAGCCTGCTCAAAGAATGATGACACAAGCTCCGCCGCTCCCGAGGAAAGCTCCGCTCAGAACGAAAGCGTTTCCGAAAGCATTGCCGATGAAGCTGTATCAAATGAAGCCGAGACCGCAGCCGAAGCAGACGGCGCATCTGACATATCCTACATCGGCAAGTGGTATTTTGTGCAGATGGATATGACAGCGGAAAATATGACCCTCTCAATGTCCCTTAAGGATATGGAAGTCTCCGACCTTACCGATGAGACCGTTTTTGTAATGGACATAGCAGACGGCGGCAAGGTAAGCATCACCTCCGACGGCGACACCGTTGAAGCCGACTGGACACAGACCGACAGCGGCATAACAGTCACAGGCGACACGGAAGCCCTTGGTGCGGATTCCCTTGATTTCACCCCCGAGGACGCAGACCTTATAAAGACCGTTATCTCCGAGGACGGCGACACCATTGCAATGTACTTTGCCAAGGAGGGCAGCTCAAAGATAGATGATTCTATGAACACAAGCCTTCTTGAACAGACTCTCGGCGCAATAATGGGCGATATGATAGATGAGAATATGGAGGAGCTTACCCTTGACGCTCCCGCAAAGCTCACCTATTCCGAAGAGGATACCGATGTAAAGTTTGTCCGCTTCACCGCTCCCGAAGCAGGAACATACACATTCCGCTCCGAAAGTGACGGTCACGACACCGCAGCAATTTATGACACCGTAAGCTTTGCGGAAGCCCTTGACATTTCCGAAAACACCGAGGGCGGCTTTGAGCTTTCCCTTACCCTTGAAGCAGACCAGCCCGTTTATATCGAAGTCACCTCCGACAGCAGCGAGGTAACTGTTACAGCGGAGAAGAACTGAGTTTTACGAAAATAAAATTTTAGCCGCAGCATTATCGCCATTGATGATGCTGCGGCTTTCTTTTATGAAAGTTTGGTGAAAACAAGTATTCTTTAAGGTAAATTTAAGCTTTCGCCTTTATCATTTAAGCATAATACTAATAACCAATTAACCTATAGACAAATCCTCGGCTGAAATAAGCCC
>CAKSPU010000030.1 GCA_934486875.1 uncultured Oscillospiraceae bacterium | reverse complement strand
TGCGCATACGACAGTTGTTTTTCCGCAGCCGCTGCCCGTTCCCGCAATCATTATCCGCTTCAATTTACGACCCTCCTGATAACAAAAACAGGATTTTCCCCTCTGAGCATATGATAATTTCCCGCTGTGACCGCCCGAGCCGCCGATATCTGAACTATCTCACGCTCACCGAGACATTCGCTGTCTCTAAGAGTCTCAAGGGTAACGGCAGTCATAACGATACGCACCGACGGATTTTTTCGTATCGCCGCCGAAACTATCTCAGAAAGCCCGCCGCCCGAACCGCCGATAAATACGCAGTCAGGTGCAGGGAGATTATCTGTAAGCTCCTCCGCTCTTCCGCACAGCAAAGTTACATTGTCACAGCCAAATTTCCTGAAATTTTTTTCCGAAAGCTCCGCCGACTCCCTGTCCTTTTCCACGGCATAAACACAGCCAACGGGACATCTGAGTGCCATTTCAACCGAGACCGAACCCGTTCCGCTGCCGATATCCCAGCAAATGCCGCTCCTGCCGATATCAAGCTTTGATATTACCTGACAGCGGATCTCCGCCTTTGTCATAGGTGCTTTTCCACGGATAAATTCATCATCGGGAATGCCCGACCGCATCGTTTTTTCGCAGTCTCGGTTTATGATGAGCACTGAGGAAAGCTTTGAGGTAACGATATCCGCCAGCTCTTCTGCCTTGCCTTTAGTCAGCTTTTCATCATCATAGCCCATATTTTCGCCTATAAATACGACCGCATTTCCCCTGCCATATTCCGTCAGCTTGCGACAAATGCTTCCGCAGTCATTTTCGCCGCCGATAAGAGCAAAAACATATTCGTTTGAGCAGACCTCTCTCACAATATTCGCCCTTGCGCCGTGCAGAGAAACAAATCTCAGCCTGTCCCAGCTTATCCCAAGCATTGAGCACAGATAAACGGGTGATGCGATACCCGGAATAATTTTGTAAGGAACACTGCGCTTTTCAAGCTCTGCGGAAAGCTTTTGCGCACCGCTGAAAAATCCGCAGTCCCCCGACATAAGCACAGCAATAGCTTTACCCTTTTCCGCACATATTCTGTCTGCTATTTTTTTTGTATCATATGAGCAGAATTTTTCCTTGTCAAGACCTGCAAAGCCCTCCAGGATACGCCCTGCCCCGATAAGGATATCCGCAGAATTAACGGCACTTTTACCGTCAGCAGTCATACTTCCTCCGCAGTTCATTCCGCACCCGATTATCTTTACCCGTGGCTCCATTTTTTCACTTCCTTACATTTTTCTGCGATAAGCTTTTCCGCTTCCGAAAGGGTCATTCCGCTTTCCGCAGGGCGCTTTACTATAAGCAGCTTTGCCCCCACTGCCGCAGCTGCACGGCGCTTTTCCTCAAATCCGCCCGTACTTCCGCTTTCCTTGGTTATTACATAGCCGCAGCCCTCGAAATCCTTAACATTTTCCTCGAAGCTGAATGGACCTTTTCCGCTGATTATCTTTGAAAAGCCCGCTTCCCTGCACTGCTTTAAGATAAGCTCATCGGGCAGTACCCTCACAACGCACCTTTCGGGCAATCCGTTTTTCATAAAGAGCGGCAGCTCCTTGCTGCCTGTGGCAATAAATATCCTGCCCCCCGACTTGCAGGCATATTCCGCAGCCATAGCCGCCGAATCAAAATACAGTGCTTCATCACATACAGGTGACGGCTCTCTTATCACACGATAATACGCCGTTTTTGTATCTCCGCACGCCCTGACAATATTTTTTCTCAGTTCTTCGGCATATGGGTGAGCTGCGTCAAATACAGCCGAAAATCCGCCTGATGTAATAAACCCGGCTATTTCGCCGCAGTCCTTTCTGCCTGTCTCAATGTTTACATATTCTGACTTCGGCAGAAGCTCCGCACCGTATTCCGTGGCAACGCTTACCGTGCAACGTATCCCGTTTTTATGGCAGTATTCCGCCAGAAGCCGCCCCTCGGTGGTCCCGCCGAAAACAAGAAAATTATCCAAGCTTATATCCCCTCGGTGTTACCATTTTATTGCGTATGACCTTTGTTTCGGCACAGCCTATGAAAACTGTCGTGAACATATCGACTTCCGCCTCCATAAGCTCCGCAAGGGTCATAACACAGCCCTCTTCGCCCTCTCTGCCGATGTTTCTTGCATATCCGCAGACGGTTTCGGGGGATTTGTATTCAAGCATTATACCGCACGCCCATTTGAGATGATCCGACCTTTTTTTCGATGACGGATTATAAAGCGCAATGCACATATCAGCCATTGCCGCACCCCGAAGCCGTTTTTCGATCTTATCCTTCGGTGTGAGCAGGTCGGACAGGCTTATCACCGCAAAATCATTGGTAAGAGGTGCGCCAAGAACAGCTCCGCCGCTGAGTGCCGCCGTAACACCCGCCACAGGGACTATCTCCACATCGGGATAATTCTCCCAAAGCTCATAGGCAAGACCTGCCATTGCATATACCGAGCAGTCACCGCTGCATACAAGAGCAGTGTTCCTCTCCTGTGCGGCGCAAAGAGCATAAAGTACACGCTCCTTTTCCTGCCGCATTGATGTGGAGTAATATTCCTTATCGGGAAAAATCTTTTTTATAAGCTCCGTATAGACCGTGTAGCCTGCAACAAGCCCGCAGTCCTCAATGGCATTTTTGGCGGCAATTGTCATTCCCTCAAAGCCGCCCGCACCAAAGCCCACGATATAAAGCTTCATATTTTCATTCCTTTCTCTCAAAATCGATACTGAAAGGCAGCACGCCCACAGCACAGGTCACGCCGCTGCCCTTTGTCTTACGAACGATTATCTCAGCACCACAGGCGGCAGCACTTCTCTCGCACACATTGCCAACTCCCACAGTGTTTTTTACAAATTCCGACTCATCAAATCCGCCGCTCACCGCCGACAGCTCCGAAGCTGTGAATATCCGAAGCTCCAAGCCGTATTTCTCCGCAAATTCTTTCATTGCGGTCTCGTCCTTTTTTATGTCGATAGTGGCAAGAATTTTAAGTCCCGACACCGACAGCCCCGCATCTGAAAGGGTATGCAGAATTTGGGATTCAAGGTCGCAGGGAGCTGCATTTTTTCTGCACCCCGCACCGATAACGATATTTTTCGGAATAAGTCTGAGAGTAGTTTCAAAAGGCTTTTTTGAAATATCGGAGCTTATGCATATCCCGAATTTACTGCTATTTCCGATAAGCTTTTCGGGAATATTTTTGCAGGGATGATCAGAGTACAGCCCTATCACTTCTCCACGCAGGGAAGCCGCCGCTATCAGCTTTGCAGCTTCCATATTTTCAATAACAAGATTATTTGCCTTTGCAAACATATCGGGAGAAAAACGTCCCCCATTGTCCGTTGCCGTGGTAATAACAGGCACTGCGCCGATAATGCCGCCTATCTTCTCAGCCAGTTCATTTGCACCGCCCAGATGACCCGAAAGCAGTGAAACGGCAAAATGTCCGCTGTCATCTGCTGCGACAACAGCAGGGTCGGTGAGCTTTGAACGGACAAAAGGGGCTATGGCTCTCACCGCTATCCCGCAGGCGCTTATGAACACAAGAGCATCGTATTCGTTCCACAGCCTGCCCGCAAGCTCGCCTATTTTGTCAAAGCTTTTCTCACCCGCCACCGCATATTTCCGATATATGAATATCTCGGTATCGGGCAGCTTTTCACGGACTTCTGATGCAAGCTTATATCCGTTTTCCGTAACGGCAATGACCGCCGTTTTCATATCTCTGCCTTTCGGTATTCAGTGGAAAAGGTCTTGTCATAGAGCTTTGAAAGTGAGTAATCATCGCCCAGAAAATTGCCAACGGTTATAAGTGCAGTCTTTCTTATATCATTTTTTTCGGCAGTTTCCGCAAGAGTTCCGACAGTGCATCTGCAAACCTTTTCATCAGGGTGGGTCGCCTTGTAAACAATTGCCGCAGGGGTATTTTCCGAATATCCGCCCTTGATAAGCTCTGCCGAAAGCTGCGGCAGCATTCCCGTGCTGAGAAATATTACCATTGTTGAGCCGTGAGCCGCAAGAGATGCTATGCTCTCACGCTCAGGCACAGGAGTTCTGCCTGCCATTCGTGTGATTATGACCGTCTGGGACACATCGGGAAGCGTGTACTCGGCTTTCAGCGCCGCCGCCGCACCGCAGAATGAGCTTACCCCGGGGCATATCTCATATAAAATTCCCAGCTTGTCAAGACAATCCATCTGCTCACGTATCGCACCGTAAAGGCAAGGGTCTCCTGTATGGAGTCTGACCGTCATTTTGCCGCAGCTCTCAGCTTCCTTCATATTATCAATGACCTGTTCAAGGGTCATAAATGCGCTGTTGTGAAGCTCGCACTCGGGGCGTGCATAGCTTAAAAGCTCAGGATTGATAAGCGAGCCCGCATAAATTATAACGTCCGCCTCTTCAAGCAGCCTTTTTCCTCTTAAGGTTATAAGGTCAGCCGCACCGCTGCCTGCGCCCACAAAATTAACCATTGCCATACTCCTCCGAAATATCAGTCATAAGCCTGCGTCCCTCTTCGGTAACACCAAGCAGACCGTAAGCATTTGAAAAGATGACCGCACCCGTTTTTATCCGTCCCTTGACCTTTGCATCAAGATAATACTGCACCCTTTGGCAAAGAATATCCATCGTTTCCGAAAGCTTCCCGTCATTTTTCAGTATCTCCAAAGCGCCGTCAGTCACAGCACATTTTGTTATCTCAACAAGGGCTTCCCTGCTGCACCTTGCAAGGAGACCGCAGGTAACAAGCACATCAATACGCCCGTCCGCCTCGGCTGAATGGGTATTCATAATTCCCGCACCAAGCTTCACAAGCTTTCCGATATGACCCACGATAAGAACGCTTTCAAATCCAAGCTCCATTGCAATATTCAATGCTTCACCGATATAATTGCTGCACTTCACGCTTTTTTCCGCCGCATATTTTATATGCTCAGAAAGGAAGCTTTCGCCGTAATTTCCCGGAGTGATGATAAGGTTTCTGATGCCCTCAGCCTTTCGCATACTTGCTTCCGCACGGATCGTATCAATAAGTGCAGCCGTGCTCATCGGCTCAACGATACCGCTTGTGCCGATTATCGAAATGCCGCCTTCAATGCCCATTCTCGGGTTATATGTTTTCTTCGCAAACTCTGCGCCCACGGGAACGAACACCGTTATCTTAATGCCGCCCTTATATTCAAAAAGCTCGGCTGTTTCCATAACTGCCGCCGTTATCATCTTCCTCGGAACGGTGTTTATGGCATAGTCGCCCACGGGACGGTCAAGCCCCGCTTTCGTGACGATGCCGATGCCCTCGCCGCCTGCTATCTCCACGCCCTCGAGTATCTTTTCCGCACGGGCATAAACATATATCCCGCTTGTTATATCGGGGTCGTCGCCGCCGTCCTTCTCGACCGCACAGCAGGCATATCCCTCGCCGCTGCTTTTATCAAGAATATCAAGCTCCAGACCTATACCCTTGGGAGTCATAAGAAAAACTCTGTCGGGAAATATGCCGCTGATAAGCTTCTGAGCTGCGGCCTTTGCAGCCCCTGCGGCACAGGAGCCTGTTGTATAGCCGAGCCGCAGCTTCTGATCGCCCTTTGAAATGTACCTGTCCAGCATATTCCCACCGTCACTTTACAATAAAAACAGTAAAATAGCTTCCCTTTTCGGGAACATCATCGATATCAGTATATATCCGTTCGCCGGGAAGTCCGCAGTCCGAAACGGCATAAAAGCTTCTGCCTGAAAGGGCACTGCGGAGCCTGTCGGTAATTACCCTTGGCTTCATAATGACCTTTGTGCCGCTCTGAGCCATAAGCTCCTCAAAATTTTCGGCAGCTGCGGGAATGACAATAAGGGGTTCATTGCCGCTCACAAGGGGTATCCCGCACGCCGAAGCCGCCGCACAGAAGCTTGTGACCCCCGCTTTCCACACGCATTCATATCCCCTCTGCCCTGCGATATCGGCAATGTATGAGAATGTGGAGTAAACGGAAATATCACCGAGACAGAGCATAGCGGTGTCCTCATTGTCCGCAAGCCTTTCACAGATGATATCCGCAGCTTTTATATGGCTCTGCTTCCACTCATTCCTGTCACGGGTCATAGGAAAATCAAAGTAGAGTATCTCTTTTCCCGACATATCAGCAGCCTGCTCCGAAATAGACAAAGCAAGGGAGCTTTCGCCCTTTGTCCTCGGCACTGCGATCACTCTGCACCGTTCTATAGTCCTGACGGCACCCAGAGTCATAAGCTCAGGGTCACCTGCACCGACACTCACACCAAATAAGATACCGCTCACCCAAACGCCTCCGAAGCACATAAAAATATTAATATAATTATAGCACAAATTTGCTGATTTGTCAAGCAAAAGAGCATTGATAAAGGGCACCGCACAAGCTGTGCAGTGCCCTTATATCAAGGCTTATTCGTCCTTGTTTTCGTCGGTGCTTTCGTCCTTGGCGATCTCTATTTTGATAGAAGGCTCACCGTTTTCATCGACTGCTTCAACATTGTCCTCGTGGTCAACAACGCTGTCGCTTATCTCCTTTGCTTCCTCAGGCTCCTCAACAGGCTCAGGTCTTTCGATCTTTGCGCCGCACTTGCCGCAGAAGGTATTGTCCTCATCGACTTCAGCGCCGCAGTTCCGGCAGACCGTAACGCCCTTCAGCGCACGAACCTTGCTCTTAAGCTCCTCAACAGCAGCTTCCTTTTCGGAAACCTTTTCAAAAAGCTCCTTCATCTGGTCGCAGCAGGGATTTTCGCTGTTATTCTTGTAGTAAAGCTTGCCGATTTCAAGGAAGAGATCGTTAAGCTCTCTTTCCTCCGATGTGATTTTAAGGTTAGCCTTAACAATGTCGGTTCCCTGCTTTGTCTTTTCGGAAACTGCCTTTCCTGTGTGGTTAAGGGTTTCAACAAATTTTTCAAACATAATATTTTCCTCCTGTTTATTGTTTATATTAAGTGGTTTGCTTTCTATGCTTTTAGTATATCCTTATTTTTCCGTTCTGTCAACCATATTCACCAAATTCTCATTATAAAAAGTCCTTTTTTAATCTGTTTTTAATAAAAATGTGCGGCATCGGAAAGCGATACCGCACATAAAGATCCATTATTCGGCATTGACCTCAATAGAGTCCTTTTTAGCCGAAAGCTTGATAACAGCAGGCTCTTTTCCTGCGTTTTCAACGATAACATCAGCTATCTTATCCTCAATATCAGAACGGATAACGCTTCTGATGTCACGTGCGCCAAACTTCTTGCCAAAGGATCTATCGGCAATAAGATTGAGCACTCTCTTGTCAAATTTAAGGGTAATGCCCTTTTCCGCAAGAGGCTCTTTCATTTCACCGAGCATAAGCCCTGCAATTTCCGCATAATTCTCCTTGGTAAGAGGGTTGAACACAACTATCTCATCAACTCGGCTCATAAATTCGGGGCGGAGGAAATCGGAAAGTGCCTTCATAGCCTTTTCCTTTGTTATCTCCTCCTCGGTCTTGTTAAAGCCGAGGCTTGTGGTCTTATCAGATGAGCCTGCGTTCGATGTCATACAGATGATAGTGTTCTCGAAATTAACAGATCTGCCCTGAGCATCGTTCACCTTGCCCTCATCGAGTATCTGCAAAAGCAGATTCATAATGTCGGGGTGAGCCTTTTCAATCTCGTCAAAAAGTATCACGGAATAAGGGTGGCGGCGCACCTTTTCGGTAAGCTGTCCCGCTTCATCATAGCCCACATATCCCGGAGGTGAGCCGATAAGTCTGGACACTGCGTGCTTTTCCATATACTCGGTCATATCGAGACGGATAAGGGTGTCATTGCCGTTAAAAAGCTCATCATTTATGACCTTTACAAGCTCGGTCTTTCCCACACCTGTAGGACCTACAAATATGAATGATGCAGGTCTGCGGCGCTTGGAAAGCTGCGCACGGGAGCGTCTTATCGCCTTTGCGGCAAGCTCCACAGCCTTATCCTGACCGATTATCCTCTTTTTCATTGAGGTTTCAAGATTTGCAAGCTTTTTAAGCTCTGTTTCCTCTATCTTGTTGGCGGGAATACCCGTCCACAGTTCGATGACCCTTGCAAGATCCTGCTCGGTAACATTTATTGCGGATATCTTCTTGGTAAGAGCGTCAAGCTCGTTCTGCTCACGGATAAGCCGGGATTTTTTCTCAGCAAGAGCTTCAAAATCAGGCTCGCCCTCGCCGCCGTCCTCAATCGACTTTATCTCAGCTTCAAGAGCAGCGACCTCAGCGGTTTTCTTCTGGTGCTTGGCAAGCTCAGTGCTGGTTATGCTCCTGTTTGCGCAGGCTTCATCAAGAAGGTCTATCGCCTTGTCGGGAAGATATCTGTCATTGATATATCTCTCGGAAAGCACGGCGCAGAGCCTTAAAAGGTCATCGCTTATCTTTACCTTGTGATGCTCCTCGTAATAGTGCTTTATGCCCTTTAAGACCTCGACCGTATCATCAACCGTAGGTTCATTTACGGTAACGGGCTGGAAACGTCTTTCAAGGGCGCTGTCCTTTTCAATGTACTTTCTGTACTCCTTGAATGTGGTCGCACCGATGACCTGGACTTCTCCACGGCTGAGAGGGGGTTTAAGAATATTTGCGGCGTTCATAGACGAACCCTCGCTGTCCCCCGCACCTACGATATTGTGTATCTCATCAATGAAAAGAATAATGTTGCCCTCGGACTTGACCTCGTCAACAAGTCCTTTCATACGGCTCTCAAACTGACCTCTGAACTGTGTTCCCGCAACGAGAGCGGTAAGGTCAAGGAGAAAAACCTCCTTGTCTGCAAGCTGGAAAGGCACCTCACCTGCTGCAATTTTCTGCGCAAGTCCCTCTGCAATGGCAGTCTTTCCCACACCGGGTTCACCGATAAGGCAGGGATTATTTTTCTGCCTGCGGCAAAGTATCTGTATCGTGCGGGCAATTTCCTTGTCTCTGCCGATGATAGTATCAAGCCTGCCTTCCCTTGCACGGGCGGTAAGGTCGGTGCAGAAGGAGGAGAGAAATTTTCTCTTCTTGTTCTTGCTGCCCTTCGGCTCCTTGCCGTTCTTTATTCTTTCACGGTGCTCAACTGCTTCGGAAGAGTCATCTCCCGCTTCATTTTTCACTTGCGCCGATTTGCCGTCATTCTGTACGGAACCGCCGAAAAGAGCGTTGAAGAAGTTCGGCAGAGAGTTTGTTCCTCCCTGATTGAACATTTCCATATCGAAATTATCCCTGACACCGCTCATAGCGTCGGCAAACTCTTCTATATCCTCATCGGTAACGCCCATCTGATCCATATATTCCTTTATCTGAGGGACATTGAGCTCACGGGCGCACACAAGGCACAGACCCTCGTTGCGCTTTTCGTTACCCTGCATTGAGGTGATAAATACCATTGCCTCTCTTTTTTTGCATCTGCTGCAAAGCATTGAATCATTCCTTTCCGACCGAACAAAATCGGTTCAAGAGAAAATAAAAACCATATATCCTATTTCAGAAACTCAAACCCTTTGGCAAGGTCATAAAGCCTGCCGAAAATGAGTGTCTGTGAAAAAATATCTTCGTTAAAATAAACCGTACCGCCTGTAAAACGAACTATGATGACCGTAAGTATCACAGCCGCAGCGATAACCGCAGCTCCCACAGCCGCTCCCAGAACTCCTCCGAGAATGGAGTCACAGGCTTTGACAGGCTCAATTTTTCTGACTATAAGAACAATATTTACAACTATTTTCAGAATAATATTCACAGCCGTGAATACCACAGCCCATATCACCGCACTTATCATTCTTATTGCGGCGGGACGGACAAGTTTTTTTTCGATATACTTAGCCGTGCCCTCTGTTTGGGAATCCTTGGACTTTATGCCGAAAACATCGTAAACAATAGCTTCGTGAGCGCTGCTGTCGGTCAGGAAATCCTGCACCGAGCTTTCCGGGACCTTTACCCCCATCGGCAGTCTTTCATTTATTTTGTCTGTCACCAGTCCGCTGTACTGCGAAGCTATACTATTTATTTTATCACGAAATGTCTCATTAGTCAAGAGGCTGCTCACATCAATGCCCGCAAGGGAAAACGCCTTTGAAAACTGTTCCCTCATAACCTCGTCATCGGTGCTAAGATAATCCCTCACAAGCTGCTTTAATTCGTCCGAGCCGCCAAGATTATCGTCTATAAACGTATCAGCAGACTTTTCAGCCTCGTCTTTGAGCTTATTGACGGTTTCGTCTCTGACATCTTTAACGGCAGTGTCTATCTTTTCGCTTACCGTTTCCGCAAAATAATCATCATATATCTTCGAGGTTATGGGATAAGATGAAAGTGCCGCAGCAGCTGAAAATGCAATGACAAGGCACACAAGGCTGAGCACCGTTCTGAGCACTCCCCTTTTGAAGCCACGTCCGATAAATGCGATTAGTATTACCGCAATTACGATATCATAAATATACGGAACCATTATATAACAAATTCACCTCTGAAAATTTTCATCAGCCGCTGTAATTTATGCGGTTAACGCTGTCATAGCCTAACAGGAATATATATTTTCCGCAGCGGCAGAAATCATCGTAATCGTCCTCAAGAAGTATCTTTCCGCCGAGGATACCGTCCGAGCTGTAAATGTCGATTCCCGAATCATTCAGAATACATACCTCTGCATTGCCTGTATATACCTTCTTAGCTTCTTCGTCAAGGGTCAGTATAACGGGAGATGCACAGTCCGAACCCACAAATGAAACGAGAGTAGTTTTTCTCAGGTCGGTGTTTTCCGTAATGACCGCAGAAATATTGCCCGAAGCGTCATAGTCGGTTATAGGGTCGTTATACTCATACTGAGAGGTAAGCACGCCGTCCTTGGTAAAGCCTGCGGTTATGGTGTCGCCTATCATAATTATGCCGTCATCGGTGAATTTCACGTCGAGGGCAAGAGTGGGGACAGGGTCGCTTTCCCACATAGGCTCGGTGTCCTTGAAGTCAAAGCGCTTCATTCTTGAATAGAGCTGACCGCCCTCAGCGGTAAGAACGGTAATAACGCAGCCGCTGCTGTTATCATTGAAGGTCACATTTATAATACGGCTGTCATAGCTGAAATATGTGAAAACAGGCTCGCCGCTCGGGTCATAAATTTTAAGCATAGCAAGATATTTGTCCGATTTTGTGACAACCGCAGCATAATCGGACTTTGAAAGCTCTGCAATGTAGATAACATCGTCCGCAGTCTTGGTGTAGATATTCTTGTACTTGCTTTCAAGGCTGAATTCCCTGCCGCCCTCATCGTAAATAAGAGCCTTGGAGCCCGACACGCAAAGGATAGGATTTGCATAGGTGTGCTGACGCTCATTCATAACCTTTCCGTCAACGCTGTAAACGTGGAACCTGGATTCATCGAGAAGAGCAAGTGCGCCGTCCATATCCATAAGCTGAAAGCCTGAGCCGCCCTCTACCTTCAGCGGGAACTTGCCCTCGGAAAGATCGGCAGTTTCCTCCGATGCGATATTTTCGGGAATGGTGGTCATAATGCCCTTGAAATAAGGCAGCCACATATCTCTTGTGAATACGGCAACAGCCACTGCACCGCATATGAGAAGAATGACAAACATCTTTATAAGCATATTTTTGGTCTGCTTTGCCTGCCTCTTTTTTCTGAGCTCCGAGATATCCGTTACGGGCATAACCATTCCTCCTCAATCATAAAAAACACGGTTCAAATAAAGTCCGCAGGGCTTTGCGGTAACACCTGCACGCTCCCTGTCACGGCTTTCGATTATTTCGGGCAGTTCCTCGGGGGATATCCGTCCCTCGCTCACGTAAATAAGCGTGCCTGCGATTATCCGCACCATATTGTAAAGAAAGCCGTCTCCCCTGACGGTCAGGGTAACAATGTCGCCGTCACGCCTTGTTTCACACAAGGACACTGTGCGGACGGTATTTTCCTTGATGCCCAGTGCTCCGCAGAAGCAGAGGAAATCGTGAGTTCCCTCGATGTATTTCCCCGCCCTGTTCATCTTTTCGATATCCAGCTCATAAGGATAATGGAGAGCAAGTCCGTCAAGAAAAGGGTCTCTCACGGCACGGTTTAAGATCTTATAAATATACTCCTTGCCCTTGCAGGAATATCTTGCGTGAAAATCCATAGGGACTTCCTCACAGTCAAGGACAGCTATATCCGCAGGGAGCAGGCTGTTCATTCCACGGATAATATTATTGCAGGGTATGGAGTGTCCGGTGGTAAATGAAAAGAAATATTCATTTGCGTGGACCCCTGTGTCCGTTCTTGAGCAGCCTTGTATCCTTACCTCGGAGGCTGTGAGACGTGAAAGCCTGTCCTCCAGGATATTCTGAACGGATACCGCATTTTCCTGACGCTGAAAGCCGTGATATGCCGTTCCGCAGTATGCCGTCTTAACTTTTAAATTGCGGACTGACACCCGACAGCCCTCCTTTTTATCAGAAAATTATCTTTCCCATATCAATTATCATAACGCCGCAGAGGAAAAGCAGCGAAAGGCACAGTGCAGCATAATCCGCACCGCCCGATACAAGGGTCTTGAGCTTTGTACGTCCCTCTCCGCCGTTGTAGCAGCGGCATTCCATTGCAAGAGCAAGCTCCTCCGCTCTTCTGAACGAGGACACAAACAGAGGAATGATTATGGGAACAAGTGCCCTTGCACGCTCAACTACAGTTCCGCTGTCCATATCCGCTCCTCTGGCTTTCTGAGCGGACATTATCTTGTCAGTCTCTTCAATAAGTGTAGGGATAAAACGCAGAGCTATTGTCATCATCATAGCAAGCTCATGGGTGGGGAATTTCAGCTTTGAAAGTGGCTTCAGTATCTGCTCGATAGCGTCCGTCAGCACAATGGGCGATGTGGTGTAGGTGAGAAGCGATGAGCCGCAGATAAGGGCTATGAGCCTTATTATCATATATCCCGAGGTGATAAGTCCGTTGTCGGTTATCCTTATTTTCCAGATATGGAACACTGTCACGCCGTCAATGAAGAAAATATTCAGCACAGATGTGAATATGATGATTGGGATAATAGGCTTCATACTCTTGATGATAAGCTTGGGAGAAAGCTTTGATGCAAGAAATGCTATCACGAAAAATACAAGCGACAGCAAAAGTGCGGGAAAGCTGTCTGCGGAAAATATCATTACGATGAATATGGCTGTTATTACTATCTTAAAGCGTGCATCAAGCCTGTGAACAGCGGAATCCATAGGAAAATACTGTCCGATGGTTATATCCTTAAGCATTTTCAAGTCCTCCTCTGCCGTTCTTTTCAAGATACTCTTTTATGGTCTTAAGAGCAAATTCAACGGTATAAACATCGCCTCTGATGTCGATACCACGCTGACGGAGAAGGGAAAATATCCGTGTTATCTGGGGCACGGAAAGTCCCACAGATGAGATCTCCCCGGCTCTTGCAAAGACCGCAGGGGGCGTGTCGTAGCAGAGCACCTCGCCCTTGTTCATAACAAGTATTTTGCTTGCAAACCGTGCAACGTCCTCCATACTGTGAGAAACAAGGAGCACTGTGGACTTTGTTTCATCGTGATACTGCTTTATCCGATCAAGAACATTTTCACGTCCTTTCGGGTCAAGTCCCGCCGCAGGCTCATCGAGCACAAGCACCTTGGGACGCATCGCCATAACTCCCGCAATGGCAACACGTCTTTTCTGACCGCCCGAAAGCTCAAAGGGCGACTTTTTCAGAAGCTCGGAGCTTATTCCCACAAGCTCCGCAGTTTCACGGACACGCTTATCTATTTCTGCTTCATCAAGCCCCATATTTTTAGGTCCGAAGGCAATATCCTTATAAACAGTGTCCTCAAATATCTGATATTCGGGGTACTGAAAAACAAGCCCCACCTTAAAACGGATATCCCTGAGCTTAACGTCCTTGCTCCAGATATCCGTTCCGTCAATAAACACCTTGCCCGAGGTGGGTCTCACAAGCCCGTTGAAATGCTGGATAAGGGTAGACTTGCCCGAGCCTGTGTGACCGATAACGCCAACAAGCTCTCCTTCCTCGATCTCAAGGTCAACATTATTTACCGCAGTCTTTTCAAAGGGTGTGCCCTGACTGTAGGTGTAGGTAAGTTTTTCGGTTCTGATAACAGCCATTTTTGCCTCCGTTTCGGATACATTTCCACGTGGGGATAATGTTCCATAATATCAATAATTATATCAGCTCTTCTTCATTTTGGAAAGAGCATAAAGGTCGGTGAAAACAAACAGGGACAGCACTATATACAGCACTGCTCTTTTTTTGCTTATCTCTCCTCTTTTGCAAAGTGATACCGCTGTGCTGATTCCGCCGTATGCCGCAATAAGATACAGTATCCCGAAGCAGGCAGCGGCAATTGCCATAACGATCAGCTGAGGAAGATACATAAGTGCAAGCCCCACTCCAATATACATCATAAAAAACGGAACAAGAAGTATTACAAAAATAAATCCAAGGCAGAATACTAAAAATGAAATAATAAACACTGCCGCAAAACCGACCGCCAAGGCTCCAAGAATATGATAAGCTGCTATTCCCGCTGCAACAAGTGCTGCCAGACCTACCGGTATTGCCAATGCAGCCGACATCATACTGAGCTTAAGATGACTGTCGGAATAATTATTTTTACGATTGCCGTTGATAAAGCATACTGCTCCGACTACTGATACTATCGTACCCACAGCAGATATCACAATGCACAATATCACGTACAAAACATTGTTCATAGGAACGTTTTCCATAAATCCGTCGCCGCCTGTTCCGAGCAGCACAATTGTGGATATTCCTGCTGCAAGGCACTGAACAACGGACAGGATAAGATAAACAGCCCCCGTTCCAAAATATTCTTTGTTTAATTTACCCTTTCGGTCAGCAGCAAAAAAACATACAGCAGCCGCTGACAACATCAGTGAAATTATAAGAGCAACCATTTTCTCCCCCTTATGAATTTTTAAGAGACTTGTAAGCGATAATGCCGAGTGCAGCAAGAGCAATGATGTTCACCGCAGGAACGAGCATAAGAACAAGGAAGCCCACACATTTGAGAAGAGAGAAAACTCCCTTTCCGAGAAGCGTTATAAGGAGCCATACCCCACTGATTATGCAGACAATTGCCGCAATGCAGAAAAACAGAAGCACCCCGACTCCCGAGAAAAGCGAAACTACGGTTATACCCGCAATAATAAGAAGCGCTGCCAGTGAAATAAGTGTTAAGATCATCATAAATAAGTTCTCCTTTCAGATATCGGCTTAAGGCTGTGTTACTGTAATTATATTACCGCATATTCCTTAAATCTGCGCTGAAATAGGATTAGAATATGATTAAAAATCACTGTCCCTTAAGGAGCTTTTCAAGATAATCCGCACAGGCTTCCTCGGTGATTATGTGAGTGTCCGCATCTTTTCTGCCGTTTTTTTGCAGAAGATACATCAGCTGTGTGGACTGGGGAACGTCAAGCCCCACTTCCCTGAGCTTTTCAACATTTGAAAAGACCTCTGAAGGGATATCGTCAAGAATGACCTTTCCGCTGTCCATAACCACAACTCTGTCAGCCTGAGCGGCTTCGTCCATATAGTGTGTGATGAGCACTATGGTAACGCCGTTTTCACGGTTCAGGCGCTTGATGGTTTTCATTACCTCACGCCGTCCCGCAGGGTCGAGCATTGCCGTGGGCTCGTCAAGGACGATGCAGTCGGGCTTCATTGCGATTATTCCCGCAATGGCAACCCTTTGCTTCTGACCGCCCGAAAGCTGCGAGGGAGCGTGCTCTCTGTACTCGTACATTCCAACGGCTTTCAGCGCTTCATCAACACGGACACGCATTTCATCGGGGGGAACACCCATATTTTCAAGGGCAAACGCCACGTCCTCCTCAACAACAGAAGCTACTATCTGGTTGTCGGGATTCTGGAACACCATTCCGATGTGCTTTCTGATATCAAAAAGCTTGCTTTCATCGGAAGTGTCAAAGCCTGCCGACATCATTTTTCCGCCGCAGGGCAGAAGAATAGCGTTGGTGTGCTTGGCAAAGGTGGATTTTCCGCAGCCGTTATGCCCGAGGATAACGGTAAAACTGCCTTTTTCTATTGATAAGTTCAGATCTTCAAAAACAAGTATCCTGTTTTCTTCCTGTCCGTTTTCCGATTCGCCCTCAGACATATCGGAATAATAGAACATAAGATCCTTTGCAGAAATTATATTTTCCATAAACTCCTCACTTATTTTGCAGAATCGGCTATGAACATCGCTGTTGAGCCGCAGGGCAGAGCATATTTTCCCGTTTCCACGGGGAGACCTATCTCGTCAGCGGTAACGCTGCCGCTGAATTTATCTCCGACCGTCTCACCGATGATATACGCCATTACGGAGGGGGAAAGTCCCGTTGTGTAGCTGTTTAAGAGGAAGAACAGCGGGTCATCGCTCATAACGCCTGTGCAGAGCTTGACAAGGTCATATATACAGTCCTCAAGCTTCCACACCTCCTGATTGGGTCCTCTGCCGTATGATGGCGGGTCCATAATAACTGCGTCATACTTTCTTCCACGCTTTATTTCACGGGCAACGAACTTTTCGCAGTCATCGACTATCCAGCGGATAGGTCTGTCGGAAAGTCCCGATGATGCGGCATTGTCTCTCGCCCACTGCACCATACCCTTTGATGCATCAACGTGGCATACGGAAGCGCCTGCGGCAGCTGCTGCAAGAGTTGCTCCTCCTGTGTATGCAAAAAGGTTCAGAACGTTTACCTCTCTGCCCGACCCGATGCGCTTTCTGATAAGCTCAGAGGTAAAGTCCCAGTTAACAGCCTGCTCGGGGAAAAGTCCCGTATGCTTGAAGCCTGTGGGACGGATATTGAAAACAAGCTCTTCGCCTATTTTAAGATCATAGGATATCTGCCAGCTGTCGGGAAGCCTTTTTAAGAAGCTCCACTGTCCGCCGCCCTTGTCGGAGCGGTGATAGTGACCGTCAGCCCTGTCCCAGACGGGAGATTTTTTGTCGGTCTTCCATATTACCTGCGGGTCAGGACGGACGAGGGAGTATTTTCCCCAGTATTCAAGCTTTTCTGAACAGGAGCAGTCTATAAGCCTGTAATCTGTCCATCTGTCAGCAATTCTCATTACACGAAATCCTTTCTATCATTGGTGTGAGGGGCACAGGCGCTTTATAGCCCCTGCAATTTCAACAGCCATATCATTAACAGCGTCAAAATGCTTTCCCTCAACGCTTACACGGATAACAGGCTCTGAGGGATTTTCCCGCACAGCTATCCTGCCGAAGCCGTCAAGCTCCTTTTCCTTTTTTTCAATCAATTCTTCAAGCTCGGGGATATTTTTCCATACCTCACGCCAGTCCTCCGAAATTTTAACATTCAGAGCCACCTGCGGATATCTTTCCATTACCGAGGAAAGCCCGCTGAATTTTTTCCCAGAACGCTTCACCGCCGAAAGCAGCATTACCGCTGTAAGAAGCCCGTCGCTTTCACAGCTTATGTCGCCGAACAGGATATTTCCCGAAAGCTCTCCGCCGAGTGAATATCCACCCGAAACAAGCTTTTCGGTTATGTATCTGCCTCCCGACCTTGTGGTAACGTCCTTTATCCTGTTTTCATCGGCAAACACCGAAAATCCCGTATTGACCGATGCGGAGACAACAACGCTGTTCTTTTTAAGCGCTCCCCGTTCACGCATATCCTTGGCAAAGACCGCAAGGAGCTTTTCGCCGTCTGCCGCAGTGCCGTTTTCATCCACTGCAAGGCATTTTGAGCCTGTGCCGTCAAAGGATATCCCAAGGTCGCATTTTCTGTTTCTGACAAATTCGGACAGGCTTTCCATATGCGAAAGCCCGCATTCCCTGTTGATATTATTTCCGTCAGGGTCGCAATTTAAAAGATACACCTTTGCGCCGAATGATGAAAACAGCTTTTCCGCCGCTTCGGACACTGCACCGTTGGCGCAGTCCGCCGCTATGGTCATTCCCGAAAGATCGGAGCTGCAATTTCTCAGGATATATGCAGTATGCTCGCCTACGGCATCGGGATACGATGATCTTGTTCCGAATGAAGTGTTTTTTTGGTGTCTGCCGCTTTTAAGCTTCTCGTTGATCTTCTCGATAACGTCCTCGCCGATACGTCTGCCGCCCGAGCCGTATATCACAGCTCCGCAGCAGTCGGCTTCACCGTCGGCGCTGCCGATATAAACAAAGCCGTCCGCACCTGTTTTTTTCACAAGATATGCTCCCGCAGGCTGAGGGATAATGCCAAGACACACGGCTTCACAGCCTGCCGAAAGTATGCCTGCGGTGAGAGCCTGTTCAAAGGCTGCCGATGATGTTCTCGTATCTGTGCCCACAAGAAGCCTGCCGCCGTGGTGCATAACTTCGGCAGCCGCTCTTCCGAGCTTTAAAAAGGCTTCACAGGGAATATTCTCCGAGAGAGCCGTAAACGATCCGTCGGGACCGAATGAAATGCTCATATTTATTTGATGTCTCCTTGATATTTCTATTTATTCAAACATCGAGGTCTGTTTTTCAGGTGCGCTGTAGCCCATATGCTTGTATGCAAGAGCGGTGGCACATCTTCCACGGGGGGTACGGGAAATAAATCCCAGCTGCATAAGATATGGCTCGCATACATCTTCAAGGGTAACAGATTCCTCGCCTATTGCGGAAGCAAGGGTCTCAAGTCCCGCAGGTCCTCCGCCGTAGCCCTTGATGAGCATATTCAGAAAGCGCTTGTCAAGGCTGTCAAGTCCGAGAGAATCTATCTCCATTCTGTCAAGAGCTATCGCAGCTATCTCGCCGTTGATGCGTCCCTGTCCGAGAACTTCCGCAAAATCACGGACACGCTTTAAAAGCCTGTTGGCGATTCTCGGTGTTCCTCGTGAGCGCTTTGCTATCTCAGCCGCACCGTCATTATCACAGGATATGCCGAGAATAACGGCACTTCGCATAACGATATCCGAAAGCTGCTCCTGTGAATAAAGCTCCAGTCGCTGGATTATGCCGAATCGGTCACGGAGAGGTGCGGTGAGCTGTCCCGCTCTTGTAGTAGCACCTACAAGGGTGAACCTGTGAAGATCGACCTTAAGCGACCTTGCGGAGGGGCCCTTTCCAACAACGATATCAAGGGCAAAATCCTCCATTGCGGGGTAGAGAATCTCCTCCACCGCACGGGAAAGTCTGTGTATCTCGTCGATAAACAGCACATCGCCCTCGGAAAGATTTGTGAGCAGCGCCGCAAGATCTCCCGGCTTTTCGATCGCAGGACCCGAGGTAGTTCGTATATTTACACCCATTTCGTGGGCGATTATGGTCGAAAGCGTAGTTTTGCCCAGTCCCGGAGGTCCATACAGCAGAACGTGGTCGAGAGACTCATTTCGCTGCCTTGCCGCCTTGATATAGACCGCCATATTTTCCTTTACCTTGTCCTGACCGATATACTCGTTCAGAGTTTTGGGTCTCAGGGAATAATCTATGTCATCGTCCGAGGGCATTGCTTCGGGAGAGACCATACGCTCTTCAAAATCAAGCTCCATATCGCTTTGTTCCAGCAAGATAAAGTCATTCCTTTCAGATAGCTGTTATGCGCCCGTGTCAAAGGACATCGGGGCAATATTTTCGGTAAACGGTCTTTTCCACCGTGAGGTCTGCTTTGTGGGGATAATGCACAGGGGCAGGCACATTTCATCGGAGGTTATCCCCCCCGAGCCCGCCTTTTCGGGAGCCTTATGCTTCTGATTGAGGGCACGGAACGCAAGCGATTTATCCCCCATTGCAAAGGCAACATAATCCCCCACGAAATCATAAAGCCGTTTGTTTGTCTTTCCGCAGCCGAATATTTCCCTGCGGAGAAGCTCACTTCTGCTCATAAGGTGAAATTCCTCCGACAGGTCTCTTGCAAACAGCTTTTCAAAATCCGTCCTGCAATCTGCCCTCACATAGAAATCAACGGCACGTCCGCCGAAAACAGGGGGCATTATAAGACAGTCGCAGAGGTCATATTTCAGATTGAGCATTATTTCCGAGGAAATGTCCGTCATTCCGTAAGCCGATGTTACTATGATAAGTGTATCGGTCATAGACTTTGACAGACCGTTTACGGTGTCGTTTATGTCCCTTATGATCTTTTTTACCTCGTCGCTTTTGCAGCCGAATTTTGCCGATGCGTCACGGGGAGCGTTCCACTGGACATATGTAAATGTGTTCTGGTCGGTCTCGGAGATCTTCTTTATAAGCTCAAACATACGCTTTGAGTCCTCCGCAACCTTGTGGTAGCTCTTATTCTCGGCTATCCTCACATTGGGCATAGCAATGGAAAAGGGCTGCACTGCGCCGATTATTGAGCCTGCGATATCGCCAAAAATGTTGTCATAGGGCAGGATAAAATCAGCGGCATTTACAGATGAAACAGGCTGTTCCGCATATGGGTCAAGGTTTGAGGAAAGCTCCACCGTGCGGCAAAATTCCTTGAAGAACATAGTCTGTCCGAGACGGCAGTGCTCATTGGGGTAAAGCCCCGAAATGCAGCTTGTTTCCGCTGCCGCAGGATACGAGGGGCAGACAGAGGTAAGCTGCTCGGTCATCTTTTTGATAAGGATATCCGAAGGCTTCAGCGAATCCCTCAGCATATTCTCCCCTGCGCCGCAGAGCACGATGAGAACAACGTTCTTATACATCTTGTTAAGCTCGGTGTCAAGCTTTTCTATGGTCGGGACATTCACAGGCAGTCTGTAAAATTTCTTCACAGATGCCGTTACATTTACAGGACATTTATTGTAATTCGGAAATACAAGCACGAAAACCAGTCCTTACTTAAATTTTGCAAGACCCTTAAGGGCAAGTCGGATAAGCTCCTCAGCGGAAAGAGAGGGATCAAGCTGAGAAACGGCATTTTCCGCTTCTGCCTGAGAATAGCCGAGAACGAGGAGAGCGTCCACAGCCTCTGCGGCTGCACCTCCCGATATGAAAGCTCTGTTCACGGGAGCTGAGGGAGCGGAACGTGAAAGGGTCATCTGCTCCTTGGAAAGCTTGTCTTTGAGCTCCAGAACTATTCGCTGAGCCATTTTGGGGCCAACGCCCTTGACCTTTGTAAGCTGTTTGAAATCGCCTGTGGCAACGGCAAGAGCAAAGTTGTTGGGGTCAATATCCGAAAGGATCGACAAGGCTGCCTTGGGGCCGACACCCGAAACGCCCAGCAGCATTTTAAAGCAGCCGAGCTCCCTTTTGTCGTAAAAGCCGAAAAGCTCTGTGCCGTCCTCCCTGACCTGCAAATGAGTGTAAAGCATCACCTCATCACCGATGTTTCCGAGAGACGCAAGGGTGTTGTATGTGGTGCGGCAGCCGTAGCCCACGCCTGCGCATTCGACCACTGCAAGCCCCGCTTCCTTTATGATGAGCGTTCCTCTTACGCTGTATATCATTTCTCACATTCCTTTCATTGACCCAGCTTTATTGCCGATGAGCTGTGACCGTGGCAAATGGCAAGCGCCAGTGCATCGGCGGTATCATCGGGCTTCGGCACTCTTGCAAGCCCGAGAATGCTTCGGGTCATCTCCATTACCTGCTTTTTTTCCGCTCTGCCGTAGCCGACAACTGACTGCTTGACCTGTAAGGGAGTATATTCATATATTGGTATGCCGCTTTCCACAGCCGCAAGGATTATGACACCTCTTGCCTGCGCAACGTCGATACCCGTTTTCTGATTGGTGTTGAAAAAGAGCTTTTCAATGCTCATTGCTTCGGGCTTATACCTGCTTATGACCGTTTTCATATCATTGTAGATATCCAGAAGTCTGAGGGAGAAATCAGCCCCGGCTGCGGTGGTTATCGCTCCATAGCCCTTGGGTTTGAAGCCGTAGCCGTCATAATCAAGTATGCCGTAGCCCACAATGGCATAGCCCGGGTCTATTCCGAGAATTATCAAATATGTTCGCTCCTTGAAAGCTATAGTTACATTTTATTATAGCACATATCTTTCATCTGCGCAACCCTTTCCGAATATTTTTTTCCATATTGGGGGCAGAAAAGGGATACCGCCAAGAAACGGTATCCCCATAAATTTTATGAATTGTTGTATCTCTTAAGGAACTGCTTTGTGCGCTCATTTTCAGACTGCTCAAAGACCTCCTCGGGAGTGCCGTTTTCGATGATAACGCCGCCGTCCATAAATATGACCCTGTCGGAGACCTCACGGGCAAACGCCATTTCGTGAGTAACGATGACCATTGTCATCTGCTCCTCTGCAAGACTGCGTATTACCTTGAGTATCTCTCCCGTAAGCTCGGGGTCAAGGGCTGATGTAGGCTCGTCAAAGAAAAGCATTTCGGGGCTCAGCGCAAGGGCTCTTGCGATTGATACACGCTGCTGCTGTCCGCCCGACAGATTGCAGGGATATTCCTTTGCCTTTGAAGCAAGCCCCATTTTTCCCAGAAGCTCCATAGCCTTGTCCTCAGCGACCTTTTTATCCATTCCGAGCACGCAGACAGGAGCTTCGGTAATGTTTCTAAGGACGCTGAAATGCGGAAACAGGTTAAAATTCTGAAAAACGAGACCTATTTTCAGGCGGACGTTTCTGAGAGTTTTGGGGTCGGCATAAACAGCCTTTCCGTCCTCCCCACAGGATATCATCGGGGTGCCGCAGATGGAGATAGAGCCGCCGTCTGCCTTTTCAAGCTGGTTTACTATCCTCAGAAGCGTTGATTTTCCGCTTCCCGAGGGTCCGATTATGGACACAGCCTGTCCTTTTTCAACGGAAAACGAGATATCCTTCAAGACCTCAGCCTTTCCGAAACTTTTTGAAATATTTTTTATTTCAAGCATCGACATAATAAAGTATCCCTTTCCGTTATCTGTAGTAGTTCAGCTTTTTCTCGATCAGGGAGAAAAGGAATGTGAGCACGGTGGCAAGAACAAAGTAGAAAACGCCTGCGATTATAAGGGGCACAAGTGAGCTGTAGACCTGCATCTGCTGGCGGGCTTTAAGTGTGATCTCCGCATATGCCACGATGTTTGCGATAGATGTGTCCTTTACAAGGGTAATGACCTCGTTGGAGGAAGCGGGCACTATTCTTTTTACCACCTGGGGCAGGATTATTCTGAAAAAGGTCTGTGTTTTGGTAAAGCCGAGAGCTGCGGCAGCTTCGTACTGTCCCTTTGGAATGGACTCGATGCCGCCTCTGAATATTTCCGCAAAATATGCCGCATAATTCAGTGAGAATGCCGCAAGCACCGCATAGAACATATAATTCTCGCTCCGTATGTCGATGCCCGCAAGAATTGACTCAACAGGCGACGGAAGCCCCTGAGCAAGCTTCAGATACGGGATTATGTAATAGACTGCTATGACCTGAAGCATAAGAGGCGTTCCTCTCATTATCAGGATATAGATATTTGTAAGCCAGGATATCGGCTTGAAGCGGCACATTTTCAGCACGGCAGCCACCATACCGAGAGGTATCGAGAAAAGAAGCGTAAAGCCGAATACCTTCAGCGTCGGTACGAGGTAGTTGAGAAGTATGCCTGTGACATTTAAAATATCCTCGGTGGTCATTAAAAAAATCAATCCTTTCGGGATAAAAAGCAATATTATTTTTATTATATCAGATTTTTCCGAATATTGCAACAATTTTACAGCCAAAATTTTTTCGGGGCAACAAATTGCGATTGACTTTTTTGTAGAAATATGCTAAAATAATATAGTATGTTTCAATAATGCGGAAGCAGCCGAAAAGCATTGACATTTTCTGGCTGAAAGAAAGGATAAAATTATGAAGCTTATTACTTTTTTATACAATTCGGAAGAATTTGTGGGAGTTATGACACCTGACGGGCAGAAAGCCGTTCCCTGCTCCGAGCTTGGGGTGAATTACACTGATATGGAAGCCCTTGCGTCACATATCACCGACGGAGAGCTTGCGGCTATGAACGAAAGGCTCAAAGGCTTTTCGGGCGGCATTCCTCTCTCCGATGTAAAGATACTTGCGCCTGTTCCCCGTCCTTCAAGGGACATCATCTGCCTTGGAGTAAATTTCCTTGACCACGCTCTTGAAAGCGCTGATGTTATGGGCGGTGAGTACAGCGGTGAAAGAAAATATCCCATTTATTTTGCAAAGCACGTTAACGAAGCCGTGCCCGATGGTGACTTTATAAACGGTCATTTCGACATCGTTACCGAGCTTGACTATGAGGCTGAAATGGCATTTATCGTCAGAAAGGACGCTGTTAATGTCAAGGCTGAAAATGCGGGCGAATATGTTTTCGGCTACACCATAATGAACGATGTCAGCGCAAGATGCATTCAGATGCGCCATAAGCAATGGTTCAGAGGAAAGAGCTTCGACGGCTTTGCTCCTATGGGTCCCTGCGTTGTTACCGCCGATGAATTTGAGTTTCCTCCCAGGCTTGACATTTCCTGCAAGGTAAACGGCGAGCTGAGGCAGAAGAGCAACACCGCCCTTTATATCCACAATATCCCATATGCCCTTGAAGAGCTTTCAAGCGGTATGCTCATAAAGGCTGGCACTATCATCTCTATGGGCACTCCGGGCGGCGTGGGAATGGGCTACAAGCCTCCGAAATATCTTAAGAGCGGCGATGTCATTGAGTGTGAAGTTCAGGGTATCGGCAAGCTTGTAAATACTGTAAAATAACGCATCTGCCTTGACAAAGCAGTACAAATATGTTTCAATTAATATATATCACGGAGTGAACTTATGGATCTTATTTTAGATATCGTTCTTGACGCACTGATAGATTCCGTCAAAATGCTGCCTTTTCTCTATGCGGCGTTCCTGCTGATGGAATTTATCGAGCACCACGCAGGTGAAAAGCTTTCCCTTGCCCTTGAAAAAGCAGGGCATTCAAAGCTTGGCGGTGCGGCAGTGGGAGCGGCTCTCGGCTGCGTTCCCCAGTGCGGATTTTCAATTGCGGCTTCAAACCTTTATGCAAGCCGTATAATCGGTGCGGGAACACTTATGGCGGTGTATATCTCCACATCAGATGAAGCTATACCCGTTCTCCTCGCCCACCCCGATCAGGTAGGCTCCCTCTGGAAGCTTATCGCCGCAAAGCTTGTTATAGCAGTCATCGGCGGCATAATTTTCGCAGGGATAAGCAAGATACTGCTCTCAGATGACGAAGAGGCGGACTTTGAAGAGGTATGCACCGACTGCGGCTGCGAAAACCACAGCATATGGTTTTCCTCACTAAAGCACACTGTTTCCATTTTCATATTCATTCTTATTGTAAACCTTGTTCTCGGGCTTGTCATCGGCCTTGCGGGTCAGGACAATGTTTCGGATTTCCTTAACAATATGGGCATATGGCAGCCCTTTGCCGCCGCTCTTGTGGGAATGATACCGAACTGCGCAGCTTCCGTTATAATAACCGAGCTTTACGCAAGCGGAAGCATTCCCTTCGGAACAGCCGTGGGCGGTCTCTGCACAGGCGCAGGAATGGGACTTGCGGTTTTATTCAAAGCCAATCACAAAATAAAGGACAACCTTGTTTTTGTGCTTTTCCTCTATATCATTGGCGTTGTCAGCGGAATAGTGCTGAATGCCGCTTTTTAGGAGTGTTTGTTTTGAGCTTAAAAAAGCTTCTTAAAAAAGAGACCACCGCTATAATCGCTTCTGCGCTGGCTCTCATATCCTGCCTGTTCGTACCTGTCACGGATTATGTGGCGTATATCGACACAGATCTTATCGGCATTTTGTTCTGTCTTATGGCAGTTGTGAGCGGGCTTGCGGAAAATAACGTATTTAAAAAATTATCCGTAAATGTTATCAGGGCTGCGAAAAGCACCCGCATTCTTGCGGCTTCCCTTATATTCACCGTTTTTTTCATATCAATGTTCATCACAAATGACGTTGCGCTTATTGCTTTTATCCCGTTTACGATAATGCTTTACGGAAAGATCGGGCGCTCCCCTGTTTATGTCATTGTG
Organism: uncultured Oscillospiraceae bacterium; assembly: GCA_934486875.1. Taxonomy (GTDB): domain Bacteria; phylum Bacillota; class Clostridia; order Oscillospirales; family Ruminococcaceae; genus Huintestinicola. Next base: position 3,235 of record CAKSPU010000030.1, on the reverse strand, counting down.
CTCCAGACGATAGCCGCCAATATGGGAAGTGCTTTCACTCCTTTCGGAAATCCTCAGAATCTTCTGCTGTTTTCGGCATCGGGAATGAGTGCGGGGGAATTTTTCGGCATAACGCTGCCGATATCGGTCATCAGCCTTGCAATGCTGGCTGTTTCCGTTTTGTTCATCAAAAATGAGAACATCGAGATCGGAAATGATGAGGATATATCACTCAAATGTCCCAGATATATAATTCTTTACTCTGTTTTGTTCGTTCTGTGCATTCTTTCGGTGTTCAAGGCAATTGATATAATTTACGTTCTTGCATCGGTCTGCGTAGTTGTGGCGATACTTCAGCCTGCGGTATTTTCAAAGGTGGATTACGGTCTGCTTGTGACCTTTGCCTGCTTCTTTATCTTTGTGGGCAATCTTAAAAATATCCCTCAGGTATCGGACACCATAATAAAGCTTCTGAACGGTCACGAATTTGAATGCTCACTTGTTCTGAGCCAGATAATATCAAATGTCCCCACCGCTGTTATGCTCTCGGGATTTACGGATAATTTCAGGGCTCTTATCCTCGGTTCGGATATAGGCGGTCTCGGAACGCTGATAGCTTCCCTTGCAAGCCTTATTACATACAAAAGCTATACCAATTCGGACAGCCCCGATACAAGGAGATTCGTGGGAATATTTACCCTGATGAATGTGATCTTCCTTGCAGTTCTCTTCGCTTTCGCAAAGCTTTTTATGCTTTAATTTCGGTTGAAATAATTAGCGGCGGTAAAATTTCACCCGCCCGATTCAATTCAGGAGTCTGCGTTATGAAAAAGTATAAACAGATAATTTCATTTTCCGCAGCCGTTGCCATTGTCAGCGGTATGACCGGTGCTGCCTTTGCGGAAAGTCAGATGTTTGTGGAAATTATCCCCGAAACGGGAAATGTTTCCGTCACTGTGGATACCGACAGGGACATAAAAAAAATAAGCCCCTATATTTACGGCATCAACGATATCGGAGATCTTCGGAACATCTCCCCCACTGTCATTAAACAGACAGGTGTTTCGCTGTCAACATACAACTGGGAAACAAACTATTCCAATTCGGGCATCGCAGGTATGAACACCAACGACATTTCCCTTGTTGATGACTACCCGTCATCAAAATGGAGCACCCCTGCACTGTATGCCGACAAGCTTGCGGCAAGGAGCCGTATGTACAATATCCCAGTGAAGCTCATTACTCTCCCGATGATGGGATATGTTGCGGCGGATTCTATGGGTATCGTTTCAAGGGACGACAGCACAAGATGGCACGAGATAAAATTCAACAAGAACGATACATACCTCAACAATCCCGACACGGACGACGAAACGGTATATATTGATGAATATGTAAGCTTTATCGTAAATCGTTTCGGTTCCTCATCGGAGGGCGGCATCAACGGATATTTTCTTGACAGTGAGCCTGATAAATGGTCTGAAAATTTTCCTGTTATCGACCGTGAGCCTGTTACCTTTGCGGAGCTTGTGGACAGATCTGCCGAGCTTGCAAATGCCGTCAAGGCAATAGACAGCAACGCTTTTGTTTTCGGTCCTTCACTCAGCGGACTTAAGGGCTGCATTGACCTTGGAAACAAGTCAGGACGGGCTGCTGCCGACCCTCAGAATGAATATTCCTGGTTCGTTGACTATTACCTCAGCGAAATGCGGGCAAAAAGCGCCGAAGCAGGCTATCGTCTCCTCGACGTATTTGACGTTCATTATTACACGGAGGCGCAGACCCCTCTCGGCGTGGAAGTTCTTACAGGGACAGATGATTTTTCAAATGCTTTCCGAATGCAGGCAGTAAGGACGCTGTGGGATTCGGATTACACCGAAGCATCAAATGTTGTGATGATGTACAAGCAGTTTACCCCTGTTATCCCGACACTTCAGGCATCTATCCGAATGAATTATCCCAAAACAAGGCTCTCATTCTCCGAGTATGATTTCGGCGGCGGCGGAAATATGAGCGGAGCTATCGCTGAAACAGATGCACTGGGAACCTTTGCATCACAGGAAGTTTACCTTGCCTGCCTTGCGCCACAGTCGGAGGAGTATCCTTTCCAGAAGGCAGCACTCAATCTTTTCACCAATTACGACGGAAATGGCAGCGGCTTCGGAGATCATCTTGTTTATGCAGACAACGGTAACGACAGTATGAGCTCGGTCTATGCCGCAGTTGACAGTGACGAGCCCGATGTTCTCAGGATAATCGTGACAAACAAGCAGATGGTGAACACAAAGGATTTTGAGATAGAACTGAACTCAGATGAATTTACCTATGAGCTTGAAAATGTCTTTGCCATAAACAGTTCGGACGCTTCAATAAACGAAACAGACCTTGAAGGCTTTGAAAATGAAGACAATAAGATATCCTTCACAGCTGATACATTAAGTGTATATATGCTGGTGCTGAGAGCTCAGATACCCGAGGACAGCGACATCAGCGAAAGCGTATGGAGCACGGCTCCCGAGGATATTATGCCCGACGATCCTGAAAATTCCTCAGATGTCTCAGCCGAAGAAACTGCGGAGGGTACGGCGACCGAAACTGTTTCCGAGGAAAATTACGAAAATGTTCCCATTGAACCCTCAGATGAAACAGTTCCCGACCTCACCGAATATGAAAACCACACGGACACTTCATATGAAGAGTCAGGCTCTGAGACCGAAATGACTTCCGAAAGCTCTGTTTCCGAAAAGAGCAGTGAAAGTGAAGATGATTCTGACATCTCAGATGAAACGGAAAGCACGCAAAAAGTTCCACTCGTTCTGAAAATACTTGTCAGCCTTATGTGTCTGACAGTGGCAGGCGGAATAGTTTACGTGTTATTCTTTGACAAGAACAAATAAATAAAAATAGCGGCAGCTGTGATATCTCGCAGCTGCCGCATTTTTTGTCTATGGATTTTAAAGATTTGAAATATGCTCGAAAACCTTGTCCGTGCTCCAGAAGAACATATTGTGCTTGAAGCGGTCCTCCTTAAGTCCTGTACGCTCAAAAAGATCCATTACAGAGGGCTGTACGCAGGAAAAGTAGACCATTCTTCCCTGTGAGATAAGCCTCTCGCAGTATTCGTGGAGCGCTTCGATTCCCGAAATATCCGCAACGGTAACTCCACGCATTGAGAAAATGATATTATAGCTGTCACCGAGAGAGGAAACCTTTTCCTCCAGCTTTGCACAGGTTCCGAAATAAAGAGGTCCTGTGA
>CAKSPU010000029.1 GCA_934486875.1 uncultured Oscillospiraceae bacterium | reverse complement strand
TCACGCACTGCCTCGGGTCGTGAGCCGTCTTGTCAGCCTTTGGCGAAAAGCCCGCAAAGCCTGCAAGAAATCCCACCTGCTCCCCCGCACTTTCAGGCGGGAGAACGGAAAGCTCCGTTTTCATACGCTCCGCAACAGCTCTGAATCTCTTCGTTGTTTCATCGTCAAAGCCGTATATAAGCAGCTGCTGCTTAGGTGCATTCATTATCCTTGACTTCATAGCCGTAACCTCGCTTTTCCTTTATTTTCCGTCACTTCCGCTTCGTAACCGATGTAACCGAAGTGTAACTATTTGTAGCCTGTTTGTTACTGTATTATAGCACATTTTTTATTGACATTACAGTTTATAAATGTTAAAATTTATGATAAGGAAATAAGCTTTCCAAAAAAGATACAACGTAAAATCAAAAGGAGGAATTATAATGACAGCAGCAAGAAAATATCTGAAAGCAGCAGTCAGTCTGATGCTGGCAGTCCTGCTGGCACTTACATTTGCTGTGTTCCCCTCGCAGGCTTCCGCCCTGGGGCTCAATGCTACAAGCCTTACCATTACAAAAGGCTATGCAGCTACGCTTAAGGTGACAGACGGCTCAAAGGCTTCCTGGTCATCTTCCGACAAGACCGTTGCAACCGTTTCAAGCAGCGGAAAGGTGGTCGGCAAGAGCGTCGGCACTGCTACCATCACCGCCACTGTTAACGGAACGTCACTCACCTGCAACGTTAAGGTCGTAGGCGGCAAGCTCTCTCTCAGCAAGAAGTCCGTTGAAATGGACAAGGACGAGGTCCAGTATGTTACCGTAAGAGCAAAGGGCTCCCACGGCATCAAGGCTACCTCGGGTGACCAGAGCATCGTTTCGACTACCTGGGTAAAGCCCTGGAAAAAGGACGATATCCGTCTTAAGCTCACCGCAAAGGGCTCAGGTACAACTACCGTAAAGATCTCTATGACCAAGTACCCCGATGTTTACACAACTATCAAGGTAACAGTCAAGGGCAATGACGCAGTTCTTCTCACAAGCCAGTCCGCTGTGACCACAAAGGTGGATACACTCGCTTCCGTTGTTGTTTACAGCGACCAGAACAGTATGCTGAACTACTCCTTCTCCGACAACACTATCGCAAAGCTCACCGAAGGCACCTGGAAGGACGGCTACTGCACTCTCGGAATTACAGGTCTTAAGGAGGGCAACACTGTCCTCACGCTCACCCGCAAGGACAACTCTGCCATAAAGAGACAGATAAGCGTTACCGTTACAGGCACAGGCTATTACATCGTTTCCACAACTATCCCCACCAAGCAGTCGGGAAATGACACCATTCTCCGCTGGACCGACGATAAGACTATGGTTATGAAGTATATGCTCGTTCCCGCAGGCTATGATGTCGCAAAGGTAAATTCCGCAGTTGCGGCTGACAGCAAGGTATACGAGTATTACACCATTTATGAGACTCAGCCTTCAAAGGTCGCTTCCACAGACACGATCTCCACATTCTCCGCAACCGTGAACAAGCAGGCAGTCACAAGATACATTCTTCTCCCCGCTTCCTACGATGTTCCTTCCTACAACACAGCAGTTGCAGAATACACCAACGTATTTGAATACTGGAAGGTATATAACAAGTCTCCCGAAAACAAGAAGTTCCTTTCCACCGACGTTGTAAAGAGCTGGACAGCTACAGTTAATTATCAGGCTGTTACAAGATATATCCTCCTCCCCCTCAACTACTCCGAGGATAAGCTCAACAACATTATCGCAGCGGATTCCGGAACAACTCTCGGCGGCTACTACGCAGTAAGCGCAGCTTCTCCCACAGTAAAGGCTTCCACAGATAAGATCATAAGCTTCCCCGTAACAACAGGCGGCGTTACCAAGACATATTATGTCCTCGCTCCCCAGAATTATGATGAAGCAAGAGTAAACGACGCTATCGCAGCTTTCAAGGGTACTTATGATTACTGGCTGGTCTACACCAGCAAGCCCAAGCAGCAGCTTTCCTTCGATATTATCCAGTCCTGGACAAAGATAGTTGACGGCAAGCAGACCACAAGATATATGCTTCTCCCCACCGGCTATGATGAGAGCCTCTTCAGAGACTATATGACAAAGGATCTCGGCTCCTCTTCATCAGGCTACTACAGCATCTACACCAAGTACCCCACATACATTGACACCACCGATCAGGTATGGATGTGGTACAACTCTAAGGAAACAACCACAAAGTATATGCTTCTCCCCGCAAAGTACGATGTCCTCAAGAGAAATGACCTTATCTACAAGGACACAGGCGTGTTTGAATACTACACCATCTACTCTGCAAGACCCACAGCAAAAGCTTCCGATGATGTGGTACTCACTCCTCAGTACAACGGCGGCGTAGTTTATATGCTCGTTCCCAAGGACTGGGATCAGTCAAAGGTAAACCAGGGACTTGCAGGTCTTTTGGTAAACTGATAAGAAAAGATAACAGCAAAACGGAAAAATAAAAAGATATAAATAAAACAAAAGAGCACCCCCAAAAAGGTGCTCTTTTTATGTTCACGGTATCTCAATTTTTCTTCAAATTACTGTAGGGTACGGGTTTCCCGTCCCCTACAGTAAAATACGGCGATTTGAAATGCACTCACACCAAAAGTTCACTATTTATTTTCTCGTTGAAACGCCGTATTTTTTATATCTCAAAATCCTTGACAAACAGACAAAAATCAGGTATAATTATTAATATATATGTGTAAAAAGTTCTTTGAAAGGATCTGTCAGAAATATGCCTATCTCATCGGATAAAGCAAATATGCGTGCTCAGGCGGCGGTTGAATTTGCCCGAAAGCACAGCTGGGCGAAATATCCCTGCCTTGCGGCTGTATCGGTAATATATTCCGCTGAATTTGTACGTGTAAAGATACTTGAAGCAGGCGAAAAGCTCAAAGCCGCCGTAACAGCGCCTTTCCGCCCTCTTGGAAAGAGAATAGCTTCCGTATTTCTCTCCGCAGCATTTGCATTTATGACAGTCCCCTTTTCCGCAGTATCTGTTTTTGCAGATGATACCGATGTACCTGCCCGTGAGGAGGTCAAGGAGCTGCCAAAGCCCTGGACAAAGCTCCCCGCCAAGGAAAAGACCGCAGCCACTCCCGAGGAGATAGCCGACAGAGTTACAAAGGCGGGTCTTGCGGAGGATAACAGGGATTACGATATCACCCTGAATGTCCGCACCCTCAGAAAGGACATCACCGCTGATTTCAGGCAGTCCCCAAGATATCTCGAACAGGTCATCACAGCCTTTGAAAGCTACGGCATTCCCGTTGACGGGCTTAACATTCAGCCCGTTGATGTATCAGTTTACACCACCGAGGGAAGATATCTTCTCCAGCTCTCCGACGGCTACTCCGCAGATATAACCCTGCCCGTGCCCGAGGATATGCAGGATCATTATGATGACCTTAAGGTCATACGCCTTGAAGATGACGGCTCTATCGCCATTCTTGACGGCACTGTTTATAAAGACACGATCTCATTCAACACCGAGCATTTTTCAATTTTTGCCCTTGTCTCCTACAAGGATCCCGACACCTCCGCATCAGCCGAAAACATCAGCAGCGGTGCAGGTATGACCGCATCTTCCTCCGCTCCCCAGGCTGCAATATCCCTCGGCGGAACTGCCATTGAAGAGGATAAGAACAGATTCAAAAAGGATAAGAAGCGCAAAGTTTACCGCATCAAGCGCATTGCAAAGGAAGATCAGCTGCTTCTTATATGATACGATAACACAAAACCGCCGTCCGAAAGATCGGGCGGCGGTGATTTTTTATGAGAGATCAGTCTGCAATATAGACCTTCTTCATCTTCTGCTCCTTAACAGGTCTGTCGCTGTAATCAGTCTCGCAGGAAGCGATCTCATCAACAACGTCCATACCCTCGATTACCTTGCCGAATGCAGCATATTCGCCGTCAAGGTGAGGAGCGTCCTTGTGCATAATGAAGAACTGGGAGCCTGCGCTGTCCTTCATCATAGAACGTGCCATTGAGATAACGCCTCTTGTGTGCTTAATGTCGTTCTGAACGCCGTTGGAAGCAAACTCGCCCTTGATATGCCAGCCGGGACCGCCCATTCCTGTGCCGTCGGGGCAGCCGCCCTGGATCATAAAGCCCTCGATGACTCTGTGAAAGATAAGTCCGTCATAAAAGCCCTGATTTACAAGCTTCTCGAAATTCTCCACAGTAATGGGAGCCTTGTCGGGATAAAGCTCGATCTTGATCTGCTTGCCGTTTTCCATTTCGATAATAACCATTTTAAATTACCGTTCCTTTCAGTTTATACTAATAATGATATCATATCAGCCATTTATTGTCAAGCCGTTATAACAGCAGCATTACAGCCGCATATGACGCAAACTGCATTGCTATCGTGATGACAATGAAAGCTATGAGCAGTGCCGCAGAAACTCCGCCGCCCTGTCTCAGCGCATATGAAGCATTCCCGTTCGGTGCCGTCTGCTTTTTTATCTCCGCCGCTTTGGAAAGGCAGTGGCGGTAGTACATATAATTGGCAAAGCCTGCAAAAGCGAAAAACAGTATGAATTGGAGAATGTTCGTGAAGTTGTAAAGCGTCAGGAATGAGCCCGATGTGAGATCAAGACTCAGAAGCTTGTCGATAAAGCCCGACAGGCTCGGGTACATCGCAGTTATCATATTCCTGTACATATCCTCGGCAAAAGCCGCTTGCAGAGCAATTGCCGTTGAGGGCAGACCTATGATAGTCCTGAAAATAAGCACAAGCACTGCCGTCAGGGGCATTTTTCGGTATGCAAAATAAAGCTCGGGGAAAAGCATAGCAGGGAAATTCAGACTGAGCTTCAGTCCCAGATGCTTCATATTCCGAAATTTCGGGAGATAGTAACGGGTGTTTGAGCCCACAAAATCCCCCATATCCCTCACGGTAACATCATCGCTGTACTTCTCGTCGGGATTGAAGCCGCAGAGGGGGTCGGAATAATTTATGATAAACGGGTCAAAGCCCTCGGTCACGGGGTCACTGTCAGCCTTTTGGGCATTTTCATTCTGCTCCGCCCCGCCCTCGGGTCTGTCCGTTCCCTGTGAAAAGAAAAAGTCAGTGGGAACGCCGCATTTATCGCAGAAAAGCTGATCCTCCCTCAGACGGTTGCCGCACTTTTTGCAAACGGGTGCGTCCGACTGAGCGGTGTTTTCTTCCTTCCAGCTTCGGTGAGACTCGTGGAGCTCGGTATTTATGCACTTTCCCTCTTTTTTCCAGCATTCACGGTGGTAGGGTGTGCCGCACTCGGGGCAGACAACGATATCGTCCTCCGAGGTGAATTTTTTTCCGCAGGACTTACATTCGCAGCCTGTATAATCAAACAATATAATGCCTCCTTTGCGCCGCCTTGGCATACACGCCGAAACAGCTGTTATCATTATAACACGTCATTCCCCAAATTACAAGGAATTTTTTGACTTTCATCTTTTTAACACAATTATAACACCTGTCTGCTATTGAAAAATTCTGCCGCAGTGCTATAATATAATCAGCATAAGCTAACGATTATGACCTGACAAACGAAAGAACTGATATATATGAAAACAAAAGCAATAAAAGTAATATTAAAACGGGCAGCACAGCTCTCTCCACTGCTGATGATAGGGATAATGGCGGTGCTGTACATAACCGTTTTCCGCCATATGACCTTGGAGCAGATACTGGAATACACCCCCGCCGAGCCCATAGCTGCGGCTGTAGTGATACTGCTGATGTACGCCCTGAAATCAATGTCCTACTTTTTCCCGATGATGCTCATAGCGGCGGCGGCAGGAGTTGTTTTCCCCGTGTACATCGCCATTCCCATAAATCTTTTCGGCATCGTTATAATGGCGACAGTGCCCTATCTGCTGGGAAGATACGTCGAGAGCAAGGCGGTGGACAGGCTTGCCCTCAAATACAAAAAAATTGAGATGATAAAGGAATACAGCCGTGACAGGCAGCTTTCGGGAGCATTTTTCCTCCGCATAATCAGCTGCCTGCCCTATGATATCGTGAGCCTTGCAATGGGCAGCCTGCGGTTTGACTACAAAAAATTCCTTCTCGGCTCATTCCTCGGCACAGCCCCCGGATTTATCCTTACAACAATAATGGGCTCTGCCATAACAGAGCCCCTCTCTCCCGAATTTCTCATCTGCGCAGGAGCGGAGGTGTTTATCGCTGTAGTCTCCGCCCTTGCCTATAAGCTGCACAGATCAAAAGCCGCAAAATAGATCATTCGCCGTCAAAAAAGCTTTCTTCCTCATTCACAAAGGCATCATACTGCTCAAAGAACACGTTTCTGTAGGGTTCAAGACGCTCCGAATGCTCATTCTCCCTGAGATAGTCTACAGCCGCTCCCGCCGCCGCAAGCTTGTCCTCACGGGAAAATTCCTTGTAAAAATGGAACAGGATATGATAGCAGTAGCGCTGCTTTCCCTCGCAGATACGCTTTGCGATGTCAAGGCAAAGCTCTGTCAGCTCCTGCCTGTCGGATATGCAGCCGCACTGCAAAAGTCCCGCAAAGTCCACAGGATTTCCGCCTGTCACCGCACTTTTCCGAAAATATTTCCTGCTGTATCCCATAGTCTCTGCATTGTCGGGATTCAGCATTTCTATCATACGTACTGAAAAGCTCCTGAGATAAACCCCGAAGAAAAACGGGTCTGTGACGGTGAATTTGTCTGTGTCATCAAGAGCCTTTTCCGCAAAGAATTTATACCACCTGATGTCGATACCCGGCATAGCTATGGAGAAATGCCGTCTTTCGTTGTCCGCTCCCCCGAAATATGTGGGCGAGCCCTCGATATATTTGCCGTTTTCATAGGAAAGTCCGTCCAGCACCCAGAACACCCTAGGATATGCGGCAGGGTCTTCGAGGAGATAGGAAAATTTGTCATAGGCTGCGTAGGTGTCCTTGATGAAATATGCGAAAAAGCCCGCTTCCGCAAATACATCGGGGTACATCTCGTAAAGCTCCTTTACCTTGTCGGTAAATGTCTCATACTCCCCGTCCGTCTCCACAGCATTCGCTGTTGTAAGAATGATTATGTCGGTGAGAAAGGTGAAAAATGTGTTCTCGCAGTTCTGCTCACGCTCTGCCAGATAACGCTGATAAAGAAAGGGCGGCTGGCTGCTCTGCATAATGATGTCGCTGCTCCAGCTCACACCTGCTTTCACTATCTTCTTATAATTCCTCGCAGCCTTTGCATACACGGACATCATCTTGTCCGACTCCTTGAAAAAGCAGGCGTGGAGAATAAAAAAGGCTTCATTTGCAGCGTCCCTGTACTCCATACCGTCAATGAGCCTGTCAAGGAAATCGGACACCCTGCCCGAGCAGTAGTCGGAAAACTCCTCGCTGCGGCACATCATTATGTAGGGAAGATACCGCTCATCGGTTATCCTGTCACGCCAGAATGCATCAGCGGCTTTGCACCTGAACCTGCACAGTTCTTCAAGATACAGCTTTTTCTTTTTTCCCGCTGAACCGTTAAAAAGCTTTATGCACTTTTCGCATTCGGCTTCATTTTCATAGAAATTTGCCATTTCATCACCCGTCAAAATTAATTCTCATTTAATTATATACTACTTTTCCCCTCCCGTCAACCTCAGTTTTATATTTATAGCCCAAAGTTTATTAACAAACAATGAAATATGCCAAAAAAGCCTTTAAATGCGTGAAAAGATGTGGTATAATCAGTTTATATACGCTTATATGCAGCCTATGCTGCGGTTCATACAGAGACCTTGAAGGAGGCAACGGATTTGAGCACAGACAACAAAAAGAAAGCTCCTGCCCATATGGCTCCCGCCGAAAGCGGAGCTGTGTCGGACAGCAAAAAGAAAAAGAGAAAAAGAAAAAAGGCAGGACCTGTCCGCAAGACGCTGACAGTCATCGGAACGGTCATACTCTCCCTTATCCTCATAGCGGTGATAAGCGTTTCCATAATTGCGGCGGCTCTCACTATGTACGTAATGCAGTTTCGTGAAAGCACACCTATCGACATCGACCTGGACAGCCTTGACCTTGCCTACACCACATTCATTTACGGCACTGACAAGGAGGGCAATGACGTTGAGCTTACAAAGATAAGCCGTGCGGCAAACCGTATCCCCGTATCTATCGACCGTATCCCGAGACACGTCCGTGATGCTTTCGTATATATCGAGGACGAGCGTTTCTACGAGCACGCAGGCGTTGACTGGAAGCGTACCTTCGGTGCATTCCTCAACGAGATCCTCGGCGGCGTTATCTATTCAAGCCGTCAGGGCGGTTCCACCATTACCCAGCAGCTCATCAAGAACGTTTCGGGCGATGACGACAGCAACTGGGACAGAAAGATGCGTGAGATATTCCGTGCCAGCGACCTTGAACGCTACCGTACCAAGGACGAGATACTTGAAGCCTACCTCAACTGCGTGGGTATGGGCGGAAGTGCTTCGGGAATACAGGCTGCATCTCTCAAATATTTCGGCAAGGACGTTTCCGAACTGACTCTTGCAGAGGGTGCCTGCCTTGCGGCTATCCCCAAAAGCCCCGAAAGGCTCAATCCCTTTGCTGACCCCGAAGCCAACAAGGAGCGTCAGGAGCTGGTTTTAAAGGCAATGTACAAAAATGCCGCCATTTCCGAGGAGCAGTACAACGAAGCTGTCAACGAAGAGCTTCAATTCAGAGACCCCGGCAAGGACACCACCACAAACGAGATACAGAACTGGTATGTGGATATGGTCATCAGAGATGTTACCCTTGACCTTATGGATCTTTACGGCATTGACTTTGACGCTGCCAGCGACAAGCTCTACAACGGCGGCTACACCATTTACACCCCTATCGACATTGAGATGCAGGAGAAGATCGAGGAAAAATACAAGGATTACTCCACATTTTCAAGCACCGTCCTCAGCGACCCTCCACAGTCGGCGTTCATCGTTATGGACTACACGGGAAATATTCTCGCTGTTGCAGGCGGTATCGGTGAAAAAGCAGGCTCCAACATCTTCAACCGTGCAACTATGGCGAAAAGGCAGGCAGGTTCCTGCTTCAAGCCCCTCGCAGGCTACTCCTATTCCATTGAGAACAACCTTATAACCTGGTCCTCTATCATTCAGGATCTGCCCATTGAGATTCCCGACGAAAACAACCCAGGTCAGACAAGAAAATGGCCCACAAACTACAGCTCAACAAGCGCAGACAATGTATGGAGCGGACGCTCATACTTTACATTCCAGGCACTCCAGCGCTCGCTGAATACTGTTTCCGCACGTCTTGTTGACGGCGCAGGCGCTGCAAATGTGTTTGAGTTTGTAATGAACAAGTTCCAGATATCCACCCTCACCGCCTATGATGCAAACCTTTCTCCTATGGCAGTGGGTGCGCTCACAGAGGGTATCTACCTCAGAGAGCTGGTTGCGGCATATCAGCCCTTCGGCAACGGCGGAAAATACTTCTCCCCCACCTCTTACACATATGTGATCGACCCCTCGGGCGAAATGATACTCCAGCATCAGTACACCCCCATTCAGTCCATAAGCGAGGAATCCGCTTACGTTATGAACAAGCTTATGCAGACGGTAATCGAGGGTCCCAACGGTACAGGACGTGCCGCAAAGCTTGAAAATGTTCCCGTTGTGGGCAAGACAGGTACTACTCAGGACTGGAGAGACACCCTTTTCGTCGGCTGCACACCCGATTATGTCAGCGGCGTGTGGTACGGCTATGACGACAACAGGACCGTAAAATCGGGAACCTATTACGGCTCCGCACAGCTCTGGAAGAACATCTTCGGTGACATTGCCGAAGCGGGCACAAAGACCGAATTTCCCGAGTGCGATACCGTCAAGGAGCTTTACTACTGCTCCAACACAGGTCTTATCGCCAGCGGCAGCTGCCCCACGGGAAATGTGGGATATTATAAGTCCACCAATGTTCCCCCTGTATGCACCAAGTGCGGCGGCGCTTCCGCAGCTCCCAAGGTTCCCGAAGTGACCGAAGCCGCCATCACCACCATTTCACCCGACGCTATCAACATAGATCAGCTCACCGACGAGCTGCTTGACGACAGCAACGGCTGATAATTTAAGGAATGAATTTATGGATAAAATAAAACTCAGCTGCCCCTGCCATTTCGGACTTGAAAGCGTTCTGAACTTTGAGGTAAGAAAAATGGGCGGGGAGAACATTTCCGTCACCGACGGTCGTGTTACCTTTGAGGGCGATGAAAATATGATCGCCCGTGCAAACATCTGCCTTGCCACCGCCGAAAGAGTTCAGATACTTTTAGGCGAGTTTGAAGCGGACACCTTTGACAAGCTTTTCGAGGGTGTGCGGGCACTCCCCCTTGAAAGATTCATCGGCAAAAATGATGCATTTCCCGTTAAGGGTCACAGCATCAGCTCCGCACTTTCCAGCATTCCCGCCTGCCAGTCTATCATAAAAAAGGCTGCGGTAAAACGGCTTGAAAGCGTTTATCACGTTAGCTATTTCGAGGAAACGGGAGCCGTTCATCAGCTCCAGTTCAACATATTAAAGGACAAGGCTTCCATATATCTCGACACCTCGGGAGCAGGGCTCCACAAACGTGGCTACCGCCGTAATTCCAACGCCGCACCTATCAAGGAGACCCTTGCGGCAGGCATCATCGACCTTGCCCTGGTAAGACGTGACACGGTTTTTTGCGACCCCTTCTGCGGAAGCGGAACGCTGCTTATAGAAGCGGCGTACAAGGCACTGAACATTGCCCCGGGGCTCAAGCGCACATTTTCTGCGGAAAAATGGGACAGCCTCCCCGAGAACATCTGGCGTGAAGAGCGCACAAGGGCTATGGACAGCATCATCAGGGACAGCGACTTCTATGCATACGGCTATGACATTGACCCCGAATGCGTTGCCCTTTCCACAGACAACTGCGCCAAGGCAGGTGTCAGAAACAGGATAAAAGTGGAAAAGGCGGACATAAAGGACTATGTTAACAGGGACAGCACCCTTACAGTCTGCAATCCCCCATACGGCGAAAGGCTTCTTGAAATAAAGGAAGCCGAAAAGCTCTACGAGGTTATGGGCAAGGTATTTCTTGCGGACAGGGAGCACCCCTGCTCGATAATCGCCCCCCACGAGGATTTTGAGAAATTCTTCGGCAAGCGTGCCGACAAGCGGAGAAAGCTTTACAACGGTATGATAAAATGCCAGCTTTTCTCCTACTACAAATAAGAGTATATATAATACTAAGAACCAATTAAAAACTGTACAAAAAATCGAGCATAATCTTGCATATATGGATTATGCGAAGATTTTTTGTCTACAGTTTTATTGGTTATTAGTATAAACTCCCCTCGGAGCAGTCTCATTTTTATGAGTGCCTGCCCGGAGAGGAGTTTTTTAGCGGTCTATTTAATATCCGATGGCTTTGCTGAAATTCAGATAATACAGAGAATAAACGTACAAACACAGAAAGGACAGGAAATTATGAGTGAAGAAAAATGTTTAAAGCAGCTTGGATTTGATATTAATGCAAAGGCACTGAAAAAGAATTATCCTTCTTCCCACTGGCAAAATGGATATACGGACATAAAGACATTTATGCTTGCAAACAGGTTTGAGAAAGTTTGTGAGTCAGGCTATCGTTCAAAAGAAAAGCTTTCCGACGAAGAAGTAAAAAATCTAGTTTCCGAACTGTTAAGGTCACTGCCTTGGCTTGCAGACAGCTTAAATGATATTATCGTTACCGATGTCCTTGAGGTTTATGATTTTATACCGTTAATACAGGGCAAAGCGGATAAAAAGCTATAAATAAATTCCACCTCTGTTACGCCTGCCTGTACTTATTTTTTTAAAAACAGAAAATTATTTTTCAAATTATCACCAAAGCCCGAAGCTGTACAGCCTCGGGCTTTAATTTTCATCTGACGATTTATCAAATAATCAATATCAGAACAAATCATTAAGATGTTTGAGCAATTTAATATTTGATATATACCTTGGGTCTTGACCAAACATCAAGAAATGCGATAATAATTATAATTCCAAGAACACACATAGCTGCAATAAAAGCAAGATAAACCAAAACACAGACTGTCAGCATCGTTGAAAAATTTGATACCGCCATAAGAGGAAGCCTTACTGTCAGACCAAGAATACCGCTCGAAAAAAATGCTTCTAAGATCAGACATATCAGACACAGAAATGCTACTATATACACGATCTGCGATATTACCATAAGAACTGTGTAGTTTTTAAAAAGCAGACTGAAATTATCCTTATTCAATAATTCACCGGTACTGAAAAACAATACTATGCCGAGATATATCCCCATTATTATTCCTGGCAGCAATTGGAGTATACCATATCCGAGCTTTCCCACAGAATCTGAGCCGCTTAAATCAAGCAAGCTGCCTTTCCTTGGTATATTTATCGGTATTTCCGCAAATACATAGTTTATGACCCACGCCAATGTTCCCGACAGACTGACCAGCAATATTTTGATAAATGGTTTAACGCCATCACTAAACGACTCTGCTTTCAGGATATTCGTAAGTATCTGCTTATTCTGATCGCTGAACAGCAGAAAGGAATTTGTGTTAGTGTTGTCCTTGCTTATTTCCATTGTGAAGAAGTATTTCACGCAGAAAAAAATCATAACCGCAATTCCGACACTGCATAAAGAGCCGAGCACGATCAGCACTTTGCTTTTTTCGTTTTCATTCATAACAATGATCTCCCCCATAAATGATCTTAATTTTCAAAAGCAATACAACAATCATTGTATTTATCACATATTATATCACATTATATCGCATTTTGTCAATAATAAAACAACATTTGTGGTATAATCCTATCAAAGAATACATAATACAGAGTGATAACAGTGCCATTTTACAGCAGGATACAGGATCTCTGTAATGACATTAATATGCACAAGACCACCTACACCAAATTATAAGCAGAGCAAGCCAGCGTCCCCCTTGACTTTGCCGCACGGCTTGCCGCCTTTTACGGTGTGAGCCTTGACTATATCGCAGGGCTTACCAATGACAAAAAGGGAAATCTCCAAAAGTCAGCTTTCAGATTACGAAACAGAGGTAATTCATAAGCTCCGCACTCTCAAGCAAAACGTTTTCCTTACTCTTTTGACGACCAATTCCTTTGCAATGGCATTTTGAACAAATTCTGTTGATTTTTTTATGCGGTTACCCTGCGCTTTTTATAAATGTTCCTTGACAAAGCAACGTTAAAATGTTATTATTAAGATATAATTTAAGCCGAGGTGCGTCAAATGCAAAAGCAAGTTTTTCCGATAATAGGCGATGAAAAAGACCTTCCGTTTTATATTGTAGGTATCGGTGTGGAATGCTGGCAGTACCCCGTAAACCGCACAGGCGGTTATGATTATCCTCAGATACTTGTGACAAATGAAGGAGAGGGCGAAATAACAGTAAACGGCACTTCCGTAAAGCTGCCCGAAAATTCAATTTTTTATATTCCCCCCTATCTTCCCCACGAATATCATTCCCTGTCCGATTCCTGGATAGTGAGCTGGGTATGCTTTTCGGGCTCGGAAGCACTGCCGCTTCTTGAAAAATGGGAGCTGAACAAATATGCATATTTTCTTTCAACAGATGCGGAAAGAATGAAGCGGATAATCAGCAAGGCATACTACACCATAAAGAGCGACAAGATCTACGGAAACCACTATGCCTCCGCACAGCTTTATGACCTGCTTATCGAGTA
Source organism: uncultured Oscillospiraceae bacterium (assembly GCA_934486875.1). Taxonomy (GTDB): domain Bacteria; phylum Bacillota; class Clostridia; order Oscillospirales; family Ruminococcaceae; genus Huintestinicola. The sequence continues at coordinate 15,883 of CAKSPU010000029.1, read as the reverse complement.
CAGGAAGATAGCCGAAAACAGGCAGTCCGAGCTTACTTCCGTGAGCACCGCAGCGCTTGCAGACGTTCTTCAGTACATTGAGAAAAACTATTCGGGTCAGATAAAGCTTGGCGATATGGCTCAGACTGCGGGAATAACCGAGCAGCATCTGTGCCGCCTTTTCAAAAAGAACTTCCAGATGAGACCTATGGAATATCTGGCAAAGGTGCGTATCCAGCACGCAAAGGAAATGCTTGTATATTCCGAAAAAAACATCTCGGAAATAGCCAGAGCAGCAGGCTTCCCCGACAACTCATATTTCTCCGCTCTATTCAAGAAATACGAAGGCACAACCCCCGGAGAATACAGGGGGATAAAATAAACTGCAATGATAAGGGCAGTAATTATGAAGAGTAAAATTTTCAGAACCTGTCTTCATAAGAAATATGTGCGGTTTTTCGAGCATAATTTTGTTGCAGACAAGGCAAAAATCCACAGGCGGGCTTGCCGGGCGGCAAAGGAGTGTTGCTTTATAAAGCAACCTGACGCAGAATGAGCTTATTTCAGTCGAGGATTTGTCTATAGGTTAATTGGTTATTAGTATGATATCTGTGATAACATCGGCATTTCATTGCGGCTTGCGATATCTTTTATCGTGGCAGTACGCATAAAACACAGCTTCGGATATATCCGAAAACTCCTTGTCACGTATGATAAAGCCCGCACGCTTACCGTATTTTGCCGCTCTTAAAGTCCATTTTTCGTGATGGAGCAGGAGTACGCCGCCTGCACGGTATATCCGCCACCTGGCAGCACAGGTGGTTATGACAATGCTGCCGCCGTCATATGAGCATATCATTCCGTGCTTTTTGCAGAAGCTTTCGGCGCTGTCAATATCAAGCTCCCCCGCTCCGCTCACCTTCGGGTAGCAGCAGTTGCAGGGGGTCATACCCATTATGATGCCGCTGCCGTAGTCCGACACCTCGGTTAGCCTGCTTTTGTCACACTCCGAGATAAATCTGCACTGCGGACGGTGGAAAACAAACCTGCCCTTTACGGCGTAAAATCTTTCAACGCACTTATCACTCATTTTTCCTTTCCCCTTTCACAGTTAAAACTTATTTTTATAATTATATCATTTTAGCTGTGTAAATATCGTTACAGCTGATGATGCAGGCATTGCAAAAAGAGCTATCCGCTCTGAAATAGATCGGATAGCTCTTTATCTATATCGGGTAATTATTCCCACTCCTCAAATCGCCTTCTATGTTAAACAATTTTGTTTAGGAGATTTAAGCTGTGGTATCTCAATTATACATTTTGTTCTGTATTGTACTTGGCTGCTGATGCTCCGTTATCATTTTGTTAGCACGTTTGATAATGAGCTGTGCAACTTGTGGAGGCAATGTGTGCCTGGTGGCTTGCTCCTTATTTGGTATTATAGCGCAGGTTGGAGGAACTGTCAAGTAGTTAATTGTATTAAAGTGATTTTTTTATTTTGTATGACGGAGTTTGATCTCGATAGTCAAATGCCTGACTGATATCTGCGTTAGGATACTTTTTAAAATCCTCCCATGTAACGACATATATATAACCATTATCTATATTATCTTTTAATATTGGAAACAAATCGTCTTTGTCGTAGTAATCATATGAACCTTTTTTATTTGGGAGAATCACTGCAAGTATAGCGTTATTATGACTTGTTCTGTCGTTTCTTGTTGTTTCCCTGAGAGAATATGATATTTCCCAAGGAATCCACTGTGATCTCTGCCATTTCCTAGGCTCTTTCATATTAGGCGAAATAAGAACTATCGTAATCGTACTATCATAAATCTTATCTTTTAGGTGATCCCATATATCATCTTCATCCCAAGAAGAAATATCTTCATCACTATTCTCACCCTTATAGATGTCATCATCATCCAAAATAGTATCTTTAATATAGTTCACATAGTCACATGGCCAAGTTGGCGAGGTGACTCCTGACAATTCTTCTACATCGCTGTCTTTATACTTGTATGAGACGAATATCTTTCTGCCCATCGAAAACTCACTCCTTAATATAGGTTAGTCTGTATTATCTCTATCACGCATCGTATTAATTTGCTTATATCAGTTTCTGTTTCTAATATATCAATGTATTTTGACAAATAATGATAGTTAACCATATCTTTTTTTACGTTCTCTAAAATGGTCTTAGCTGCGTACCCGGTAGAACCAATTGGAATAATAATATTTCCTTTTGATTTTGCAATTTCAAATTCTTTCATACATCCGTCAGCTTCAATTATGCTTCCAGTTTTTGCATCTTTTTTATTTCCAAATATAAAGATTGATACTCCTGTCTCCGCTAACATCTCTTCTCTATACTTTTTCCACTTATCAGCTCGCTCAGTTGGATCACTAATATTTTGAGGAAACGGGCGAAGGCACAGATGCTCATCAATGTGCCTATACTTCTCAGCGTATATCACATCTAATGCTCCGTTAATAACAGCTGATCCAATTCCAAGTCCAAATCCGGAAGTAATTCTACAATTTTGCTTAACTAACTCTCCGGATAATTTTCCAGCTAATTCTTCAGCACTTACTTGATTCCACGGCAAGGAGTATTCTTCAGTACTTCCAGAAATAAAAATATTCTTCATCTTGGATACTCTTTCAATTTCATGAAGAATCACTGTTATTTCCATGTAATCATCCACAAAGACAGTTTGGATGCCATAATGCGAAGATTTTCTTCCTGCATATCCTGCTTTGCTCTATCATAACTATATTCTTTCAGATCAGAATAGTCTTTCTCTTGTACACGCTTAAAAAAACAGTAATGATCGTGAACATTTTCACCAAGCAGAGAATGAATTTGACTTAGGATATAATCAAGATTGGGATCTTCAAAACTGAACCCTATAAAAAGGAATACTTTAGAAACTAAATCTCCTTTTAATGCAGTTCTGAATAATGGTCTGCGATATTCGTATAATTCATAATCTTCTTTTGTAAGCACAGCATTAGCAGGATGATTAACATCTCCGTGCATTTTATAAACTATTGCATCACGATCTCTTTTCATTACAGAAAGCTGGTCAGATTCATACTTTACATCAGGATTTCTATTTGCTTCTTTTATTCCATTTTCAATTACATCATCGTAATTAGTTGTCCAATAAGTAAATATTGGTAATCTTGTGATAATCTGTGCGTTTTCATTAGTAGCTACATCTTTTGAAAAAGCATCCATAATTGCTTGATTAATACCAGATCGAGTTCTTCTTTGATTTCTATAGTACTGGGCAACCGACAACAGATCATGTTCTTTGTCAATATCAAGTTTAATATCCGATGCAAGTGGTTTGAGAAGACCTTTCCAATCCACAAATCCGGAAGGTCTTGATAATCCTGCTCCAGCAAATATAGCAGCATTACCTTCCTGAATAGCCCTTGTATACTCTCGTATAAGTTCTTCTTTTGTAACTGCCATAACAACCTCCTGTGTTATTTATTATGTGCTTTTGCAGCTGTTTCAATCCAACTTCCAAGATTGTTATAACCATCTTGCTCGATATAGTCATATAGTCCATCACATACGTTATCAAAGTATGCAGGAGACCCATCTGAATAATATCCTATAACCGTATGTGAATTTCCTTTCACGGAGCCTTTTTGTGTGATCATATCTTTGATGTTATGAATATAAACGCCTATAACGCCGTTGCCTCTTTTTAGGCTTTCACATATTTCATACTGTACAAACGGACGATTCAAAGTGTCACTTCCAATCAAAACCACAGTTACAGATGTACCATTCAGCTGGCTGTCAATCCAGTTATGAACCGCTATTTTTCCTGTACGCTTTATTTTTTCAAATTCAGCTTTATCAACAAATCCAGCAGCTTCTTTACCTTGTGTAACCCAGCTATTTCTAACCGTCATAGATCTATTGATGTCATTATCATAATGAAAACTGAAAAAGACTCTACGTGCCATATCAAATCCTCCTTAATAAATACTACCTTTAGACAGCCACTGTTTCAAAGAACAGTATATATTTTTTCCATCTTTAGGCGTAACCACATAGTATCCCCTTGTAATTTGTTGCCCATTACTATATTTTTCAGTTCCGTCAGAAAATTCAATGTATGGGTATATTCGCATATACTCGTTTCCTTTGTACTGAAAATCGTATGTCCCTTTTGGCTTCAATGGAAAAATTGCAATCTTATCTGGATATTTATTTGCATCTCCAAATCCTAATTCCCAATTACACCATTTTGATTCAATCGCACCATTTGTTGCAAGGAGAATAAATCTATCACATTCCCGAATTCTATCCTTAAGATTAATCGCTGTTTCTGCTGACGTTGTTATCGGCATAGAAGAATCTTTGCTATCAATATATACTTTTACTTTATATTCATCTTCTAAAAATCCCAATACTCCCTGTAAATCTTCGAGATCATCATGTCTATGCGATATAAATACTGTAGTTTTTGCTGAAAACTGAGAGTGTTCTAATATTGGGGAAGTAGCATTTTCCAAAGATCTCTTAGAATACCTGCTGAAAGCACCTTGTTCAAATATTTTACTCATAAATCAATCATCTCCCACAAACCATACTCGATCTCTCAACTACCACGGTTTCTATATACCTCATCCACGCAGGAGCCTCCAAATTATCACGCTCCGTCTCACACTGGAGTATCAAATCTCTCAGATGTTCAGGACGAGCCTGCTTGCCATCGAACATTGAAACAAAATGCCTACGGAACTGCTCCAATGAAAGCGGAACAATATCAAGGCGCTGCTTAACATCACCTTTGGCATACCAAATACCGTGACGGAATGTTTCAGCGGTGTTGGTGTCAATTTTGATAGCAAGGAAAAGACCATAAACGGGCTTATCATAATTCAATATTGCATCGGATACATGACGGCGGACTGGCTCGCCCTCCATTGCCTCCTGCCTTGAAGATGTGGACATTGTTACTTCAGTCAAGATCATAAAATCCTCAAATTCACAGTATAGATCGCCTTTTCCTCCGCCTGCCGCGGTTACTGGCAAAAAGTCGGAGTCAAGTCTGAATCCACGAACCTCATACGGCTTGTTTATCATATGATCTATCGCAAGTGCAGCTCTCCAAAGTGTCCACTCAAAATATGCAGGAGTTTCGTCTTTCGGTATTTCAATAGCGTTATCTTCATCGTAGACGAGCTTTCCACCACCTTTTATCAATAGCGACATATAATCGGCTATTTCTTTCCACTGGTTACGCTGATCGTTAGCGTACTGTATTTCGTTTGTTTTGGCAAGTGTATCTTCCAAACGCTGTCTTGCAATATTGATCTCGGCAGAAGTGTTAAGCGAAAGATCAGAAATATCGTATACAATATGCCGTTTCTTCATCTGCTTTTTGAGATCTTCAAGTAGAGTTTTAGCTACATCGATGTTATCCGTCGGCAGTGGAGCACCAGAACAAAGCTTTTTATATGCTTCCATAAGCGGTTCTGATGTTGCTGTACTTTTAGCGAGTTTCTCTGCAAGCAGGTGTTTCGCAGGTATAATCATAATACCTCTGCCCTTACGCTGAAACATTCCCGATATACGCAGATAACGCATATTCATATCGCTATAATCAAGAAAGTTGTCAGCTTTTTTGTCGTAATGTCTGCCACGTTCTTTGATCTCATTCTTATCAAAGGTACGCTTTGCAGGAGCTTTTGCTCTGCGCTGTCTAAGATCAAGAATATGCTCTACAACTTCGTAGAGATCATAGCTTGGATTAGTTGTGTGTCCCCACAAGGCAAACTCAATACGGCTCATTTCCGTAGAGCCTGTCTGCTTTTCTAACTCTAACATGATAGCGAGCATCCAGCGGAGCGGAGAGAAAAATTCTTCGCCTTCGGGCATCGGGAACTGCTCAACGCTCATAGCTCTGAGGAAACACTCCTGAACCGCAGGAAAAGTATCTGCTTTAAGGAATGTTCTGCCGAACGGAGTTATATCGTCCATAGCTCCGAGATCGCCCTGATTGCCGTATTTCTTGCTTACCTGGGGATAGATATATCCGTTCTTAGCAAACATCAAACGCCACTTACGAGCATGACTGCCTGATTCGTCTTTACCACTTTCGTTCTGAATAATGCCTTCCTTATTCAGAAGATTCATAAAACCTATTTCGTTTTCCCTGCCGTGTAGCTTGCCGACAAAGGCAGATTTGGCGTATACTGTAAGGCCTTCCTGTATTCTGTTAGGATTTCTCAAACCTGTGTTGCCAACAAGCCAAATCTTAATATTTTCTTCCATAATATATTCTCCTATCAATACCCAACAAAAAGGTATTCCTGGACAGTATTTCTATGTGTTTTTGCATCAGCCTGATTGCCAAAGGCATATTTATAATCTACGGGAACTACTTCAACATTAGCCTTGTACTTCTTCATTAATGCTACCATATCCTCCTGTGTAGGCAAACTGTTGGAGGAATATGATATAATCAGAATACTGTCAGAAAATTTACTGAACAGCTTATCAAAAGCATCATATGTGCCACTTTTTGTTGAAAAAGGTGTAGGATAGGATTTGAATTTCTTCGTTTTGGTGTGTTCCTGGATTTCTACGCCCTTCCAATCACGGGCAAGTCCTTCGATAAAGTGGTATCTCCGCACATATTCATTATCCGATAAAGGCGAATAGTATGGGGGATCTATATAGACAAGATCGGGAGTCGGAACAGAAAGTGCCATTGCATCGCCATTTACAGACTTATTATCCTTATGATTATCAAAGACAGCATTATTTACAGCTTCTACCGCTTCAAGGAACTGCTGAGAAAGAGATTTCTGCAAATCCTTTCTTCCGTCATCATATCTGTGTCCTATATATGTAAATATTCCACGAGGTCTTTTTTTCGTGCAGGCACGGATAAGAGCTGTCATTGCAATAGCTTTCTTATACTGATCGTCTATCGCAGCTATGTTAGTTCGCAGTATATCTATCAGCTCGTTTTCTTTATCGGTATAATACAAATCCTTAAATGTATCAGACACGAAGTGATCTATCTCGCCTTGCTGTATCAACAGTTTTTCAGCTTCTTCCATAGGAAGTGTTACAGCATTATTCTCAACCATAGCTTTCGTGAATGTTGCTGACATAGCCATATAGTCGTTGCTGATTACCGTTTTGCCGTGAGATTTGAACATATATCCGACGATTCCTGAACCTGAGAACAGATCAACTACGGTATCAAACTCAAAGCGTGATGCAACATTCAATATTTCACCGAGCAGTTTCCTCTTGGAACCCATAAAGCGTGTCGGTGGATATAATGATACCTGATCGGAAAGAGGCTTGATTTTTGCCTCCTTTTTCTTTTCAGGCGGTATTGTAACAATTACATCTTCACCCTTTCGGGTATCACCATGACAGGAGATATGTCTCTTAGTCTGGATAACCTCTATCTTATACTGCTCATAAAGCTGATGAACAAGAGGATGATTGGAATTAGTGAGTATCACATAACAACCACGTTCATGAAGTGTACCGATCATCTTTGCCAGCTCAATATGATCGTCCTCATAAAACTGTTCTTTGGTATATCTCTTGAAATCTGAGTTTTCGGATATGGGAAGATATGGTGGATCCAAAAATACAAAATCTCCTGGCTGAGCATAGTGTTCAAGTACAAGGGTGTAATCACCGCAAAGAATATCTGCCTTTCTCAGTGCTTCAGAAGCAAGACTAAGTGCGTCAATATCGCATATTTTTGGATTCTTATACTTTCCAAACGGAGTATTGAATTGTCCATTTCTGTTTACACGGTATAAGCCATTAAAACAAGTTTTATTCAGATATATTGTTCTGGCAGCGGCTTCGGCTTTCGGCAGTGTCTGCCAATTGAGAGAACGAACCTCATAGAACATCTCACTTGTATTTTCATATTTCTGCAAGCACTCGATAACATCATCAACATGATGTGCAACCTGAAGATACATATTTATCAGTTCAGGATTGCTGTCGGCTATGATAGCATTATCAGGCTTCAAAGAAAAGAATAAAGCTCCGCCGCCAAAAAAAGGCTCTATATATCTGCCGTATGTTTTCGGAACTCTCGGCATAAGCTCGCCAAGCATCTGCGTCTTACCGCCAGCCCATTTCAAAATAGGCTTTGCAGCAGGAGCTTTCATTGTTTTAACGCTCATCACTCTGCATCCTTTCGACAGCCGTTTCTGGCACCATTTCCATAATATCTCCTATATCGCATTGCAGAGCATTGCATATCTTTACAAGCACACTTGTTGTAACATTCTCATTCTTACCGAGTTTTGCCATAGAAGCATGACTGATTCCCGCTGCAATACAAAGGTCTTTTTTCTTCATGTCTTTATCTATCAGCATCTTCCATAGTTTTTTATAACTTATCGCCATCTAGGGTGCTCTCCGTTTTCTGAATTTGTAGTTAAGAATCGCAGAATTAAAATCCGCATTCGCTGAACTATATATATTATAGCACATACTACCCCAAAAAACAAGTACCTAACTGAAAAATTCCTACTGATATGTATTCAGCAGGAATTTTCTCGTCATACTATATCACACATACACCATATCCGCATACACCGCCTCTCTCGCACACAACCTAAACATATTCTGCAAACCTTGAGCTTTGCAGAGATCACCAACAGCAAGTGATTGCTGATATTCCTTATCGTCAGCTTTCCACTTTTCAACCTGTCTTTCCATAGCATTTTCCACTGCCTTATCAAGTTCAGTCAGATAACCCAGAATTTCGCCGTTATTTACAAGTTTTCTCAGTCTGTTCTTACGGTATTCCGCCGAATAATGCAGGTGATACTTGATCTGCTCGGAACGGAATGCTGTTACTGTTGACTCAGTATCAACTGTATTGTGTGTAACGGTAAGTGCATTGGTATCCAACACCCAGACCGACTTGTTTTTGCCGATCACCTGAACTTTGTCTTTGCTTCTGATAATCATAAAATCTTTCTCCTCATTCCAAATTCTTGCTTTTTATTGTGCTGTTGTATCTGAACTGCTGATAGTCGGAACTCAATCCACAAGCAGAGATAAAAGCCTTGACTTTTTTCAGTTCACGGGAAAGTTCTTCCTCACGGCTAATACGCTTTGATTCCGCTTTTAATTTATCACGGGAAAAATGACGCCTATCTTCTTCTTTCTTTTTGTAATCAGCCAGTTCCGAAGATACCGCATCAAGCCTTGCTTTCAACGCATTACGCTCCTGTATGGCTTCATCTCGTTCTCTGCAAAGCTTTTTCGTCTGTTTTTGTGAAATCACTTCTTTTTTGGCAAGTGCAGTTACATTTTCCCAATCTTCCTTGGAAACTGTGATTTTTCCACCGAAAACCGTTTTGCCTGTTACAACGCTGTCGATTTCTTTCAGCTTGACGTGCTTTTTGGCTGCCTTTTCAAGTGCTGCGTTGATTTCTTCTTTTTCAGCAATGATCTGAGTTTTTTCTTCTTCAAGCTGCCGGATTCTATCCTGATGCTCACCGTATTCCTCGGTGGTATAGCTGTACCCTCTGGACTTCTTCGGCTCTGCAATTTCAACACCGTGAGCCTTGCAAATCTGGTGCAGGACTTCCCACTCTGTTAAACGCCAGCGGTTGATCGCATTTGCACCCTTGCCGTACCCCATTTCTTCGAGAGCTTTCGCCATAGCATTTCGGGTATCTAAACCATTGCTGAAATGCCCCACTGGAATATAGTCGATGTGCAGATGGGGAGTTGCTTCATCAAGGTGCATCACAGCATTGAACACATAGAAATTCGGATTTCTTTCTGAAAAGCCCTCCATGTACTCCCGTAAACAGGCAACAGCAATCTCCGAATCGGGAGTACCGACACCTGTATCATCTTTTGTCCCGATCTGGACTAAGTCTTCATAGAAACTCTTTTGCTTATTTGTCCCAGTGATAACACTTGCACTCGGTTCACGGCTGAACAGGTGCTGAAAGTAGTCGGGGATACGGCGGTCATTTCGTTTCTGACGGGCATTGTATCTTTCTACTGCATCGCTGAAAAGAATATCATAAGCATCACGCAAATTCTGATGCACAAATGTAATGTTGTCCGCTGTTCGGGAACTGTCAACTATTTTTGGCAGCAAATGCACGGTTGTTGTGGGACAAGCTGCCCTTGCCCTGACACATTGAGATTGTCTTTTGACACACGGGAACACCTCCCTTCCTTTTGAATTGACCCTCTGACGAGAGAATGCCCTATGGGCAAAACGGTTTGCAGCGATACGGAGATTGGCAAACCAAACGGCTCGGAGAGCCGAGTTACCTGCGGAATGCCGCCGGTAACCCTATAGCACTTTCGACAGCCTTACGGACTATCAAAAATGCTATCGGGGCTCTGCGAGGCTTGAACGGCGGATAAACCGCCAACGCCGTGACGATGTGTGACGATGGTGACGATGATTACACCGCTCACAAAACATCGTCACGACCGTCACGGACTGACACGCCAACCACTTGAAGTTTACTCTTTTGATAACAAAGAAAAGAAAATCATGCGTCCGCTGTGGTTACGCTTATTCGTGTATCGAATGCTATAATCATTCATCAATCTGCCTGCATTGACATTGAGTTTCAGCGAAACCACATTTGGCTTCATATCAAGTCCAAGCTTTTCTATCAGTTCAGTCGCTGTACCCTGCCAAGTCGGATTTTCTTCTGTTACAAGATTGGCGATACATTCCAGCAACAGTTCGGGAGGTTCTTTCCAAAGCTCTGTTTCTGCTTTTTCAAAATTCCAGCAGAGTTTTTCTTCATCACGAATAAGATGGATTTTCTGATCTTGCTGATCACGGCCTGAAATTTCAAGTGTTGCCTTATTGGAAGTCCTGGTTTCCTTGTAAAGCATAAATGCTCCGTCTGCACAGCCAAGTAACCCATTTGTTCCTGAGATCATGTCGAAGTTATCAGATGACTTTTGCTTTCTCGTATGATGAACTAACAGCAGACATATTCCCCAACTGTCAGAGAACTGTTTCAGCTGATTGATGATCTCGTAATCTTTGGCATAGCTGTAAGAATCACTGTCCACCTCACGGATTTTTTGAAGTGTATCAATAATCACAAGCGTTGTGTCAGGGTGTTCTCGGATAAAACCGCTCAGCTGATCGGTCAGACCATTTCCAAGCGGTTTGGACGATACGGAAAAGTACAAGTTTTCCGTACTGTCTGTTCCGAACATTCGGTACATTCGTTCCTGCAATCGTCTGTAATCATCTTCCAGTGCAAGGTAGAGAACCGTACCCTTTTTCACAGGATAGTCCCAAAGCGGAGTACCTGTGCTGACATGATAGGCAAGCTGTGCCATAAAGAAGCTTTTGCCGATCTTAGGTGAACCGACAAACAGATAAGTACCCTGATAGAGCAAGCCCTCAATAACAGACGGTTTCTTGCTGTAAATATCCTGATACAGTTCCTGCATCGTGACTGTTTTCATGTATGACGGATCAATTTTCTTGAAAAATTCGTCAAAGGGGTTGAAATTTACATCATGATTTGATATACTATTAGTAGTTTGTTTTATGGATGACTGCTCCGTATCTACGCAAATAGATACGTTCGGAGCGGTCATTTCTTTTTCTTCTGACATCAGGATTCTCCTTTCATTCCATTTAATGTGGTGTTGATGAGTCGTATCGTTTCAAGAAGTTCATCACTTACAGAACTATTTTCTATTCTCTGCAATTCTGAAAGCACTTCCGCAAGCTGATTTTTCAGAGCTTTGTATACTCTCGGATTGCCCTGCACTACCACATCACGGCAGAGAAGCCTTTTTACGATGTAGTCCTGTTTGGTCAGTCCTGAAAGTGCCACTGCTGAATTTATCAGCTTTTCTTCTTCGGGAGATACCCGAAATCCGATGGTTCTGGAACGAAATCTGCCTTTGCTGTCAAGGTTTTTCGCTGACATCTGCATCACCTCCCTTTCTCAGCTCACCGAGTCTATTCGCCATCTCCGCCTGTTTCGACGGAAACAGATGTGCATAGCGGTAAGTGATCTCAATACTCTCATGCCCCACACGGTCAGCGATAGCTACCGCCGAGAACCCAAGCTCGATCAGGAGCGAAACATGGCTGTGACGCAGATCATGGATACGGATACGCTTCAAACCCGTTTCTTTTACCCCTCTGTCCATCTCGTGATGCAAATAACTCTTGGATATTGTGAAAATACGCTCATCTGATTTCTGATCGTAAAGCATACGGAGATAGTCCTGCATCTCCTCACAAAGAAAATCAGGCATTTCAATGGTACGGTTGCTTTTCTTGGTTTTCGGCTCTGTAATAACGTCCTGCCCCTTGATACGCTGATAGGACTTGTTAATGCGGAGCTTTCGATTCTGGAAATCAAAGTCCTCTGGTGTGAGAGCCAACAGTTCGCCAAGACGGATACCGCACCAATACAGCATTTCAAAGGCATAAAACGAAATGGGTTTGTCCATCATGACCTCAGAAAACTGCATATATTCGTCCTTTGTCCAGAAGTTCATCTCTTTGGCATTCTTTATGCCAATACTTCCAGCTTTGGCAGCTGGGTTTACACCAAGATCATAGTAGCGAACCGCATGGTTAAAGATACAGGAAAGCTGATTGTGCAGATTCTTCAAATACGTTTCCGAATAGGGCTTTCCGTTTTTGTCACGGTGACGAAGCAGTTCATTCTGCCACGAAAGCACATCTCTTGCCTGAATATCCTTCATCGGTTTATCCCCGAAATAAGGGAGGATTTTCGACTGAATGACGTGTGCCTTATGTTCCCATGTATTCTGTTTCAAGCGAGATCTCATATCCTGTTCATACAGCTTGTAGAAGTCCTTAAACAGCATATCAAGGTCACTGTTTGCCTGAAGCAGAAATCTTCGCTCCCAGTTCTGTGCCTCACGTTTGGTAACAAAGCCACGCTTGCACTTTTGTTTTCGCTCCCCCTGCCAGTCCTCATAACGAACCATAGCATACCAAGTGCCGTTTTTATCCTTATATACGGGCATTATTCCTCACCAGCTTTCTTTTTGGGAGGGTTCACCGAGTACACTCGCTCGTTAAAGTACTCACGGTTCACTCTGCCTGTTACTGTGATAAACCCTTTGTCGGAAAGTTCCTGATTGAGTTTACGAATGATTTTGTACGCATAGGCAACAGAGATCTCCATAACCTCAGCAACTTCCTCTGCACGAATAAATTTTTCTGACATATACATTTGTTCCTTTCTGTGTTCTGTATTCGCAAAATCCGCTCTAAACATTTTTGCTTAATTTCATTATACTAAACAAATTTGCTTTTGCCAAGACGCTTTTGCGTATTTTCTAAATTTTTTTGTTTAGCATCTCTTGACTGACTTAAACATATATGTTATAATGATTCTACTAACAGAACGATATTATAAGGAGTAAACCACCATGAGTATAATGGGAGATAAAATACACCGTATCCGTGATTTCCGTGGAATGACACAGAAGCAGCTCGGTATGGCTGTCGGATTTGATGAGAAATCCGCCGATGTCCGCATCGCACAGTACGAATCAGGCACTCGTACACCAAAACAAGCACTTGTGGAACGGCTTGCCGAGGTGCTTGATATAAACCCTCGTTTCCTTGCTGATGATGAAATTCTCGGAGCGGAGGGCGTTATGATGATGCTCTTTGAACTGGATGAACATTACCCGATCAGCATTGAGGACTGTACAGATGAGGACGGAAACAAACGTAAGGGCATTATTTTCGGCTCTATTCTTCTGAACGACTTCTTTGCGGAGTGGCAGAGACGAAAAAAAGACCTTGCTGACGGTAAGATCAGCAAGGCCGAATATACAGAATGGAAGCTTAACTGGCCGAAAACGACCGATGACTGCGGTAAACATGAACCCTCGAAAGAGTGGCGTGACCTGTAAACCGCCTGAAATGCAGAACATTTCAGTTTTACTTCCTGTTATCAAATTGTTATCACTGAGATTTTAAGGCTTCGGAAATGGCGTATTTACGCCGTTTCTGAGGTCTTGTTTATTATTCCCACTCAATAGTAGCGGGGGGCTTGGTGGTGATGTCATACACAACTCTGTTGATGCTCTTGACTTCGTTAACGATCCTGTTTGAAGCGGTGGCAAGGACATCATAGGGAATGCGTGAGAACTCTGCGGTCATAAAGTCGGAGGTCTCAACGGCTCTCAGAGCGAGAGTGTAATCATAAGTTCTTCCGTCTCCCATAACGCCTACAGAGCGGTTGTTGGTGAGCACGGCAAAATACTGGTTGATAGACTTGTCAAGACCTGCCTTGGCAATTTCCTCACGGAAGATGAAATCAGCGTCACGAAGTATTTCAAGCTTGTCATCGGTTATCTCACCGATGATCCTGATAGCAAGACCGGGACCTGGGAAGGGCTGACGGTCAACGAGAACATTGGAAAGACCAAGCTCACGTCCCAGCGCTCTTACCTCGTCTTTAAAAAGCAGTCTCAGGGGCTCGATAATTTCCTTAAAATCAACATAATCGGGAAGACCGCCTACATTGTGGTGGGACTTGATAACTGCGGCATCGCCTGCGCCGCTTTCGATAACGTCGGGATAGATAGTACCCTGAACGAGATAATCAACAGCACCTATCTTCTTAGCCTCACGCTCGAATACACGAATAAACTCTTCGCCGATAGTCTTTCTCTTGGTCTCGGGGTCGGAAACACCTCTGAGCTTGGACATAAACTGCTCCTTGGCATTTACTCTGATAAAGTTGATGCCCCAGTCTGCAAAAGCAGCCTCTACCTCGTCACCCTCGTTCTTTCTCATAAAGCCGTGGTCAACGAAGATACAGGTGAGCTGGCTGCCAACAGCCTTTGCGAGAAGAGCTGCGGCAACGGAGCTGTCGACACCGCCCGAAAGAGCGAGCAGCACCTTTCCGTCACCTACCTTTGCACGGATATCGTTGATGGCAGTTTTGGCGTAATTGCTCATTGTCCAGTCGCCTGTGCAGCCGCAGACATTTTTGAGGAAGCTGTCTATCATTTTGATGCCGTATTCGGTGTGATTGACCTCGGGGTGGAACTGAACGGCATAAAGCTTCCTTTCCCTGTTCTCCATAGCCGCTGCGGGGCAGTTATCGGTATGGGCGGTAATTGTAAAGCCCTCGGGCACCTTGGAAACATAGTCCGTGTGGCTCATCCAGGAAACAGCCTTTTCGGGCATATCGGAAATGCTGCCGAAGAGAAGGCTTGACTTGTCATATATAGTCTCGGTCTTGCCATATTCCGAATTGATGCAGGTGGAAACCTCGCCGCCGAGAAGATACGCCATAAGCTGGCAGCCGTAGCAGATGCCGAGAACAGGCACGCCAAGGTCAAAAATTTCCTTGCCGATGCGGGGGGAAGTTTCAAGATAAACACTGTTTGGTCCGCCTGTGAAGATTATTCCCGCAGGCTTTGCAGCCTTTAACTCCTCAATAGGGGTCTTGTAGGACTTGACCTCACAATAAACGCCGCATTCACGCACACGTCTTGCGATAAGCTGGTTATACTGACCGCCGAAGTCGAGAACGATAACTGTCTGGTGGGACATTGGCAATACCTCATTTCTTTCTTGTGTATAATAATACTTATTTATATTATCTCATAATCCGAGCTTTTCTGCAAGCGGCATTTTTATAGAAAAAGTAAATTTTTAATGGATAGATTTATCTATTACTGCTAAATGTTCATTTGATTCTTATTATTAAATGACAAAAAACTTCCCCCAAAACCAAAACAAGGCTTTGAGGGAAGTTTGATACTAATCTTTAATCGTTCTATAGACAAAGCCGACAGATAAAATAAGCCCAGTCTAGGAAAGCGACCGCAGGCGGGCTTTGCGCCCTCCAAGGG
>CAKSPU010000028.1 GCA_934486875.1 uncultured Oscillospiraceae bacterium | reverse complement strand
GCTGAATGCCCTCTCCAACACTGTGGAGAGGGCATTTTCATCAGTACATCAACTTTTTCAGATTTCTGTCCGACATAAACGTTGAAGCATTGTAAAGAAACAACACCTTATCATAACCCGAAACATCTATGATATCCTTGTAGGACATCTGGATATATCGCAGATCGACCATTGTTATCTCGCTGAAATGCTCGGTCATAAAGGGCACAAAGCAGTGTGCATAGCTGTCCTTGAAAACAAGGAGCTTTCCGCCCTGATTGCCCGTGCGAATGGTTATCATCGGCTGATTCGTGCCGAAAAATGTGCTGTATTTGTCCTTTACATCAAGGTATTCCCTGAAATACATTCCCTTGTGGATCTCGGGGTCTGCGCCGAAGGTGGAATATATCTCCACCTCAGGCTCCTCCTCCCTGTCCGCAGGGAGCCATATGTCGATGCTGTCAGGCTCGATGCCCTCGTAAAGCACCTTTGAATAAAACGTGCCCTTGAAGGAATCGGAGGCGTGGTCGATGTCATAGTCACCGACCGAAAGGGGCGTGATGTCCATTTTCTTTGCGGCTGCCGTATACGCAAGGAATGCTCCCTGTGTTGTCCAGTGGTGGTCGGTCCTGTAGTAGATGTAGCTGTCCTTGTTGGCGCTCATCACGGAATACACGTCAATGGGTACTGCACAGCCGTCAAGCATAGAATAAACATCGTTTATGAATGACTGCTGGTCGGGATTGGGCGCATTTGCGGGAAGCTCGCTTTTGTAGATCTCCGCCTGTGTGGGAACTATCATCACATAGGGCAGGATATTGTTATCCTCCGCAAACTGCTTTATTCCCATTGCGCTCTTTGACACCTCGTCCATATCGGGCTCAGCGATCTTCTCCACAAGCCTGTCATCAAGGATATATATGTCATTGCGCTCTCTTTTTCCCGAAAGAAGCTCGGCGGCGGTCTTTGCGGCTATCCATCTGTCGTGGCCCGCAAAATGGTCGGAAATATAGTCCTCAACGCCGCTTGTAAATTTTCCGCTGTATATGCTTTTGCCCGATATCTGAGGAAAATCCGCAAGCTTTCTGTTCTGTGTCTCGGAAAAGGTCTCCTTTTCGGAAAACACGGTGACAAGTCCGAAGCCCACAAGTATTCCGAAGAAAAGGAGCACCGTTACGATAGATGCTATCACCTCTGTCCGCTGCTCTCTCTGAGCCGCAGTCCGTGTCTGTGCGGTCTTGTTCTTACTCATTGGTACTCACCCTCTTAAAATCTGAAATACAAAAACGGATTGTAGCTTGCGTCCACAAGATATGCCGTGCAGAGGAGCAGTCCGCCCGTTACAAGAACGGCTGTGGAGACTGCCTTGAAGCTCCTGCTCTTCTCTCCCGCATATTCGGATATCCTGCTGCCCAAGCCACCTGAAATGAGTATGCACATCACAAGGAGGAAGCAGTTTGACACTATTGTGTACTTGAAATATCCGTCAACAGTGCTGCCGCCTGCGCCGAACATTGCGGCAATGAAATGCCCCGCATCGCTGAGAGTGTCCGTATCGAAAAGCACCCAGCCGAACACAACGGCAATGAATGTGTACAGCATACTTACCCAGGAGGGCAGCTTTTCAAGCACCTTGCCGAAGCCGAGCCGCTCGATGATGATGAGCAGTCCGAAATACAGTCCCCACAGCACGAAATTCCAGCTTGCGCCGTGCCACAGACCCGTGAGAGCCCATACTATAATAAGGTTTCTGTATGTCTTTGCAGCACCGCAGCGGTTGCCGCCGAGGGGGATATAAACGTATGACCTGAACCAGCTGCCGAGAGTGATATGCCACCTGCGCCAGAACTCGCTGACGGATCTGGAGATGTAAGGGTGGTCAAAGTTTTTCGGGAACTCAAAGCCCAGCATTTTTCCAAGTCCGCTCGCCATATCAGAATATCCCGAGAAGTCAAAGTATATCTGGAATGTGAATGCGAGAATGCCGAGCCACGCTGTAGCTGCCGAAATGCTGCCGTAATCCATAGCCTTTACCTGCGTCCAGATCACGCCCACATTATTGGCAAGGAGCACCTTTTTGGCAAGTCCCTTTACAAAAAGCGCCGCTCCCGCACTTATTTTCGGAACAGTGACCGAGCGTGACTCCAGCTCTCCTGCCACCTGCTCATAGCGCACGATCGGTCCCGCAACTATCTGAGGGAACAGAGACACGTAGGAGCTGAAATTGAGAAAGCTCTTCTGCACCTTTATATTTCTCAGATAAAGATCAATCGTGTATGACATTGACTGGAACGTGAAGAACGAGATCCCCACGGGAAGATCAACACGCTTTTCGTTTAGCCCGAAGGGGTACAGCTTGTTGAGTGAGCGGTTCACAAGCACCACGGGATTTGTTATCGCCGTTCCGAGAAGTCCGTTTATGCTGTCGAAAATGAAATCGCTGTACTTAAACACCGCAAGCAGTCCCACGTTCATACAAACCGAGACGATAAGGCAAATCCTACGTTTTTTGTTGTCGTCATCATATTTGTCCATAAGCCGTCCCGCCGTGTAGTCGATAAGGGTGGACAGCAGCATTATTATTACATAAAAAGGCTCTCCCCAGGCATAAAAAAGCAGCCCTGTAATGAAGATTATCACGTTTCTGATCTTGTTGTTTGAAACGAAATACAAAAGCATTACAACAGGGAGAAAATAGTACAGAAAGCAAAGCTCCGAAAAAACCAAGTTTAAACTTCTCCTTTCACCGCACCTGCATCAATTTCCGCCGTGATATCCGCAAGCTCATCGGCTGTTATCATCGTGTTCAGGATATCCGCAATGGCGGAAGCGGTCATAAGCTCGGGCAGCCCAAGTCTTCCAAGCAGCGCTCTGCGCTTTGCGGAAGCGTCGGGAACTCCCGAATACCCCAGCTCATAAAGCAGCATTTTGTCAATGCCGCCGCTCTTTTTTTCGCCCTCTTCGCAGACGATGCCCGCCCTGCGGAATGCATCAAGGAGTATCCCCTCGCTCATTCCCTCAACGCCGAGCTTCCCCTCCTTTGACGGCTCTGCCTTTCGCCGCTCCTTGCCGAAAATGTCGGGGATATAAACGTTCACGATGCTGCCGTTTTTCACAGAGCCTTTCAGATAATTTCTTATCTTGAAGCCTGCGCTGTCGCTGTCGGTCAGGATTATTATGCCCGTTTTTTCCGCATAATGGCGGATAATGCTCATTTTGTCCCTGTCCTTGAAAATGTGAAAGCCGTCAGTGCAGATTATTACGCCGTTTATCACCGAGGAAAGCTTTATCTTATCATACTTTCCCTCAACAATAACGGCTCTGTCAATATTTATCAAAATTATTCTTCCTTTATTTTCGCTCTGTTATATAATAACTGACAATAAATTCAGATATTTCCTTTAATTACAGGAAAAATCGGGACGGGAAACCCGTCCCCTACATTGTTATCAGTCATTATATTAAAAGCACTTTTTATTATAATATATCATCTCTCCGAAAGCATCGAAACGATAGCCTTTTCAAGTATTACCGCAGGGTCGCCTGCTCCCGTTTTCATCGCCATATCGGCATTTGCAAGTATCTCAAGACAGCGCCTCAGCTTTTCCGTGCTTGTTTTCCGCACAGCCGAAAACGCATTCCTCACACGAAATTCAAGGTTAGCCTGATATCCGAAATCCTGCACAACATCGCTTATGCTCTTGCCGCTGTCAAGGGCAAGCCGTGCTCTGTACAGGTCGTTCATACTGCCCGCAAGGACATAGAGGAGATACACGGGGGTGTTCTCGGGGTCGGCAGTAAGCTCGCTGTAAAGCTCCGTGGCACGGCTCATATTCCCGGTCGCCACCGCATTTGCAAGGTCATAGGACTTTGCATCGGAGCTGTCGGGGGTGAGCATCGCAACATCGCTTTCGGTAATATGTCCGCCGTTTGCATACGCCGCAAGCTTGTCAGTTTCGTTGACCACCATATTCATATCGCCGCCGCAGCGGTCGAGAACAAGTCCCGCCGCACGCTCGTCAATGGTGCTGCCCTGCTTTGAGATAAGTGCGGATATCATTTTTATGTTCTCCGCCCTGCTCTTGACATTCAGCTCGCATACAGTGCCGTTTTTCGCTATCAGGTCGATGAGCTTCTTGTTTTTCGCCGTAGGCTTCTTTTTTCCGCCGCACACGTCAATGTTCGGGGCATAGAAAATGAGCACGGTGGTTTCGGGGACACCTGAAACGGTCTGAGTAAGCAGCTTCATTCGGTCGGCGGTTATGCTTTTGTGTCCCTGCCGCTGCTTTGTTTCTTCCTCCATATCGAGGTCGCCCACGGTAACGCAGAGCTTGTCCGCAAACATCGGGAATGCATCGCAGACCTCGGAAAGTCCCTCCACATCAAGGTCACGGCCTGCAAAGCTGTGCAGATTATAGGCTTCATCGCCCTTTTTCACCGTCTTTTCCACCATTGCCTTACAGTATTTTTCAACGGCATAGCGGTCAGTGCCGTAAAGATAGTATGCCCCCGACAGCTCGCCGCTTTTTATTATCCTCGAAAGCTCCTTTTCGTTTACCGAAGCCATTTTCTGCCCTCCGCCACATAAATTCCGCCGTCATAGGCAACAAATTCGCCGCCGCCCATTACGGTCACTGTGTCCGCAGACACCTTTGCGCTGCTCTTTTTTGCAAAAGCTGTGATATCAGCATTCACATCTGCCTCTGCGGAGGTGCTGTAAATACACATATCAAAGCTTTTTTCGGCAGGCGTGCATTTTTTATAGATGCATATAATGTCCGCTCCTCCTGTATTCACGGTGAAATATCCGTCGCAAGGGGTGCAGGAAATGCCGCCGAATTTAATTATATTACCCTTTGAAGCATATGTCAAGCCGACATTTTCATCTGATGAAATTATCCTTGCATCGGGAAAGGCAGAACTGTAAAGAGGGGCGCAGAATCCCTGCTTGTTCGTGAGATACACCGCTCCCACATTTCCCTCATCATACCTTTTGACATAACGTACTGCGGCACGGACACCGCTTTTGCTCCCCGAAAAATCAAATATCTCAGTATATCCGTCATCATTTACAATGAGCACCCCTCCCCTGCCATTTGTGAGAAGCGCTATTCTTGCGTATTCATATGGCACGGCTCTGTACGCCGAAATGCATACCGTGCAGATAAGCACAGCCGCCGAAACGGTGAGGATCACCGCCGACCTGTTTTTCATCACAAGCATAGATATCCCCGTGGATATCATTGCAAGAAGTATCAGCGGAGCGGTCACAGCAAGCCCCGACGGTATGACCGCAAATGGCAGCGAGCCGATGACATCTGCCGCCCAAAGCAGGAATTTGCAGACAAATCCCCCTGCAAGAAATATGCCGCCGGAAAGCCAGTGAAAGGGCAATACCGTAAGCACCGCTCCTGTCATTGAAATTATCATTGCCGCCGTGAAAAACGGGGACAGAAGCAGGTTGGAAACGGGTGCAGCCACTGACAATTCATCAAGGCTCAGCGCCGATGCAGGCAGCACCGCAAGAGCTGCGCACACCGCCGTTACCGCAGAATAAACAAGCCCCACCCAACCCAAATTTTTCTCAAACCGCTTTTTATAAGCCGAGCTGATGCTCTCCGAAACTGCGGGAGAAATGACTGCCGCACCGAGCACTCCCGAAAATGAGAGCATAAACGATGTGTCCCGCACCGCAAAAGGGGTGGTGCAGGTAAGGATAAATGCAGCTATGCAAAGTGATGAAAGAGGGTCATTCTGCCGCCTGAAAAGCTCACCCGAATAGACGATGACCGTCATTATAAAGGCTCTCAGCACCGAAATGCCAAGGTCAGCTGTCAGGGCGAACAGCAGGCATACTATTGTAATAAATATGAGCTTGCCCCGTTTTGACAGTGACAAAGCCACCGATATCGCAGAGGCGATTCCCGCCGCCACAGCCATATGCATACCCGAAACAGATGCAACGTGACCCACCCCTGAGCGGTAAAGGGCATTTTCCGCTTTCTGAGAAATATCCCACTCGCTGTTTCCGAAGGTCATTCCGATAAGCAGCTCCCCTTCATCTGAAGGCACATACCTGCGAATGACGCTTACGGCGTTTTCACGGAAATTTCTGAGGACACGGAAAATATTGTGCTCCTTTACGGTATACTCCTGGCTGTCGGTGTCAAGGAGAAGAAAGATATTTTTTGAGCGGTAATAGTCCGCAGTGTTCCGAAAGCCCGTGTTCTCGGGAGCGTAAAATGTGCCTGAAAGCTGCGCCGTATCACCACGCACAGGCTCAGATGTATCGGCATACCAGCCGATGTCAGCCTTTCTGCCGTCGGGGAAGTAAATGCGTGCGGTGCAGAAAGCGCTTTCCTCGGAATAAACGGTCACGTCCTTTATAACAGCGCTGCCGATAAACTGCGAACCGCTTCGGGAAACGATATCACGGCAGATAAAAGCGTCATAGCCGCTGTAAAGCAGCATACCGACTCCGCAGGAGATAGCCGCAGCGGAAAATGCGAACAGCCGACCGCTTTTTTCGGGACGAAGGACTGCCAGCATAATGATCCCGAAGCAAAGAAGCAGTCCGCCACCTGCGAATGACAGCCACAGCGCCGCAAAGGAAGCCAGCAGAAGTCCTGCCAGATAGCCCGAACCGAGCACCGCCGCTTTACGTGTCATAAGTCTGCACCTTCCCCGAAAATCCTGCACTGATGCTGATATTATACCATATTAAAGCAAATCCTGTCAAGGAGTGACAAAAAAGCTTTATGGGAAATTAAAATATATTTATTTTTTGTAAATAAAGTTATCAGATTCGTTCATAAGCGTTGCAATGCCCACAGGCAAGCCAATTTCAGGCGCTAAAAATTTTGGAGAAAAATTTTGAAAAACGCTTGACAAATGATTATCCGTATGCTATAATAATAAAGTCGCTGAGAGAGATACTCAGAAACAACAAAATCCCAAATCGTCGGGGTGTAGCTCAGTTTGGCTAGAGCGCTACCTTGGGGTGGTAGAGGCCGTGGGTTCAAGTCCCGTCACTCCGACCAAACATCTGCAAAGTTTTCTTTGCAGATGTTTTTTTATTATTAAAAAAAGGAGGGTCAAAAAATGCGTGTAAACAAAAAAAGAGAACATATCCTTGACGCTGCGGAAACGCTGATGTGCGGCATTCCCGACAAGGACATCTCCGTTGAGATGATCGCAGGCAAGGCAGGCATCGCCAAGGGCAGCATCTACTACTATTTTGACAGCAAGGACGATATCGTGAATGCCGTCATAGAACGCAGCTACGCCACCGCTATAAGCGAATATTTTGCTGATATAAATGACACAAGCGACCCTCTTTCAAAGATAAAATCGCTGTTCAGGTCGGTACTCAGGCAGGAATTTTGCGACAAGCGCAAAAACATCATCGTTTATTTTCACGTTCAGGAAAACCCCGTGCTGAGAATGAAAATGATGATGACGGCGGTGCGGACCATATCCCCCATTCTGTCAAAGCTTCTTGCGGAAGGCACAGAAAAGGGCAGTATCCGTGCGGATTTCCCCGAGGAAGGCTCGGAAATGATAATCGCAATGCTCACATTTCTCCTTGACAGGTCGTTTTTCCCCTCCGACAGCGAGGGCATATACAGAAAACTTAAGCTTTATGCAAATGTGCTGGAGACCTGTATGCAGGCGGAAAAGGGCAGCTTTGATTTTCTCTATTCCTCCGATGAAGCGGCTGAATTTATGAAAGACCGATACTAAACAGCCCCAAAATTTTCAGAGATTTGTTCAAAACTCCCTTTGACTTTTGTGAAGAAAAACACTATAATAAAATCAAGATGTGTGGCTAATGAGCGTAAATCCGATCATTAGCCACACTTTTTTTATTTTTATAAAGGAGTTTTTATATGGACAGGACTGAAAAAATGGCAGAGCTGCCTGTGGGCAGGCTTATGCTTTCAATGAGCATTCCAATGGTCATTTCGATGATGCTGCAGGCAGTGTACAACATCGTTGACAGCGCATTCGTGTCAAATATGGCTGAAAACGGCGAGGCTGCCCTCAACGCACTTACCCTTGCATTCCCCCTGCAAATGCTTATGGTGGCGGTGAGCATAGGCACAGGCGTGGGCGTGAATGTGCTCACCGCAAAAAATCTCGGCAGCGGCAACAACGAAAAGGCAAGCCGTGCTTCGGGAAACGGCATTTTCCTTGCGGCAGTCATATTCGCAGTGTTTATGATATTCGGTCTTTTCGGCACAGATGCTTACATTTCCTCTCAGACAGACAACCCGCTCATCAAGTCAATGGCTGTGGATTATCTGAAAATATGCTGCGTGTTTTCATTCGGCATCGTTTTTTTCTCAATATTTGAAAAAGTTTTGCAGGCAGGCGGTCACTCGGGACTGTCAACAATTGCCAAGATATCGGGAGCTGTGGTGAACATAGTTTTTGACCCGCTGCTCATTTACGGTGTCGGGATATTCCCCGAGCTTGGCGTAAAGGGTGCGGCAATTGCAACTGTGGCAGGTCAGGTCGTGTCATTTATACTTGCCCTCATCTTTCACCTCAAATTCAACAGGGGCATATCAGGCAAGCCTGCCTATTTAAAGCCGTCTTTCGGCATTATCAGGGAGATATACTCTATCGGGTTTCCTGCGATCGTTGCACAGGCGCTGATGTCCGCAATGACCTACGGGCTGAACATCGTTTTCGGCAGCATCAGCGAAAATACCGTCACGGCATACGGACTTTTCTACAAGATCCAGCAGGTGATCCTGTTCATCGCTTTCGGTATCAGGGACGCTATAACCCCCATTGTATCATTCAGCTACGGAATGGGCAGCAGAAAGCGCATCACGGGCGGCATAAAATGGGGTATGCTTTTCACGGAAATTATGATGCTCCTCGGACTTATCGTCATAGAGCTTGCGGCAGTGCCCCTTTCAAGGATATTCGGACTTTCGGGCGAGACCCGGAGCCTTTGCATAAGTGCAATGAGGATAATATCTCTGAGCTTTGTTTTTGCGGGGGCAAATGTTGCCTTGCAGGGAATTTTCCAGGCGCTGGACGGCGGCGCTCAGTCCCTCGTAATATCGGTGTGCAGGCAGCTTCTGTTCATTTTCCCTCCTGCCCTTATTTTTGCGGATATGGCAAAAAAGGACAGCAGCCTTGCGCCACTTGTGTGGACATCATTCCCCATTGCGGAGATACTTTCCGTGATCGTTGCGCTGATATTGTTTAAAGGACTTTATACTAATAACCAATAAAACTGTAGACAAAAAATCTTCGCATAATCCATATATGCAAGATTATGCTCGATTTTTTGTACAGTTTTTAATTGGTTCTTAGTATTACAAAAATATCTCCGCAAAGCTTTGCGGAGACGGTGTTTCCGTTAATGCACGGGAGTGCGGAGCGGAACGGTAATTATAAATCTGATGCTCCCCGATGCGGGAGCATTTTTACTGTCCTCCCCCGTCATAAGCCCGAGCCTCGGCATAGGTCATCATCGCATTGTGCCTGTAGCCGTGGAACACCACTGCAAGCAGAACGGCAAAATATCCCACAAGGCTGTTTTTCATCACAAAGCCCGCCGCAAACACGGCTATGACAATTACGCCCATGATCACCATAAGGGCAATATGCTCACGAAGCCACTTTTTCTTAAAATATTCAAGCCGCTCCTTTACCTCAAAGCTGCCTGCCGCAACGGTCTGCCGCAGGTTTTCCTCAGCAGACTGCCTGTATTCCTCATCGGAAAGCCGCCTGCCGCTGAGTATCTCGTTTATGCTCACCGAAAAAAGTTCACTCATTGACAGGAGCATCTCGGCGGGCGGGAGATATGTCCCCGTCTCCCACCGTGATACGGTCTTGTTGGTAACACCGAGCATTTCGCCAAGCTGCTCCTGTGTAAGACCTTTCTCTTTGCGAAGAGCGGCTATGAATTTTCCTATGCTTATCATATCCATTTTCATCATTCCTTTGCTTTTGGTGAATTTATGATAGCATACAGTGCGGAAAATGTCTATACCATAAACAGCGAATGCCCGAAAATGGCTTTAATCTTCGGTAAATTCCCCGCCCATCGACTTTGTGAGCTCCATTATCTCGTGTTTTCCGCTGTCGGAAACGTAAAAGTTTATCCTGTATATCCGTCCTATATAGTCATATCCGCTGTCATTCAAATTCACACGAACGGTACATCTGTAATAATTTATCCTGCCGCCGAACATCTCATATGTAAATACTCCCGGCAGCCTGTTCTGCTTTGCGGCGGTCTTTGATACCGAATCAACAAAGCTCATTAACTCTTCTTTACCGCTGTTTTTCAAAGATTTTTCAAAACCCGCCGAACAATAGCCCTTAAAATAATTATCATAGTCCATTTTGTCAAAATCAACGATTATGTATGCATTTGAATTTATGTATGCATTTGAATTATTATAAACATCGGCTGAGGGAGTTTTATATATCGCACCGAAGCCCCCTGTGACGAACGCAATGTACATAAACACGAGGAACAGGACATAGTACACGGCGAACATTCCCGTCCATATGCCTATCTTTGAAAACGAGAAATTCTTCCTTGATACTACTATCCGCAGGATAATGCTGCCGAGCCAGCCGAGGAACAGCACCACAAGGCTTCCCGAGCTTACGTGCATCATAAGGAAAAACAGGGTCAGGGTCACAGCCATTATTATCTCGAAAAAGGGTCTGAACACGATAGGTCTGCCCACGGTTCTTGCGTCACGCTTTCGGCAGATGAATGCGCCGCCGATGATAATGCCTGCGGAAATAAGGCAGTTAAGTATCATAAGCAGAACATTTTTTAAGCTGTCAAACTCCGAAAAGAGAGCTGAGAATGTCCATACGCAAAAGAGAGAGGAATAGTCATCATAATAATCACTGAATGAAACGTCCGCAAAATGATCTGCAACAAAAGCATATACCGCAGGAACGAATACGGAAAGAGCTATCATAAGCATTACGGGGAGATAGCGGCTTTCCGCCTTTGCGCCGATGCAGCACTGGCACACCGCCGTTACCGAGATGATAAACAAAACTGCCGCCATAAACCACAGAAACAGCTGCAAATTGTATTTCATCATCACCTCGGGGTGATAGCTTTTTTCATATGTCATCAGTTCTCCGTAGACGTAGGAATTATATCTGCCGCCGAAAAATGCCGAGAGGAGAAATGCGCCTGCCGCAGATATAAGAAAGGGCAAAAACCACGCTCTTGCAACAGTGAGTATTTTTGAACAATACCGCTCAATACCGCTCAGCGGCATTGACATACTGACATCGGCGGAGGGAATATCGTGCATATCCTTAAACACCGACACGCAGCAGGAGAAAAGTGGCAAAAGGGCGGTGAAATAAATGAACACCGCAAGATATGAGGGGTATGCGTTGCTTCCGCACGAGGAAGTGCCGAAGCCGTAGATTATCCCTGCAAAGGCAAGGAGGATAATTGAGATGATACGTGTTTTTTTCTGGGAGATAAGCTCGGCGTTTGAAGCCTTGTAGATTCTTTTGTATGATATCATTTTGTATATCCTTTCATATCCATTTCATAGATGAAAATTTCTTCAAGTGAAAGGGGTATCTGCTCGGAAAGCTCCGCACCGAGGGAGGCTATCTTTTCATCAAGCCCTTCCACGTCACGGGTTATTACACGTACAACTCTGCCCTCGGCGGTGTACTGCATAATGCCTATGCCGGCAGCTTCTATCTCCTCGGGAGTTATGACACTGCTGAGCCTTGCAAGCTGGAGCTTGCTGAAACGGCTCTTTATCCCGGCTATCTCATCGGCAAAAACAAGCTTGCCGTTATGTATGAGCATCGCCCTGTCGCACAGCTCCCCTATCTCACGGATATTGTGTGAGGAGATGATAAGGGTTGCGCTGCGGCTCTTTATCTCTCCGAATATCATATCCTTTATGACCGCTCTCATTGCGGGGTCAAGTCCGTCAAAGGCTTCGTCCAGCATAAGATATTTTGTTCGGCAGGCAAGCCCGATAACTGCCACTGCCTGCCTTTTCATTCCCTTTGAAAAGGTGGACAGAGGGGCATTTTCGGGGAGCTGAAGAACGCCCAGCAGCCGCTTGTAGGTGTCATAGTCAAAGCTGTCGTAATAGCAGCTGTAGTAGGTCATAAGGGTGCTCAGGGTGTAATTTGCGTATTCGATAGTTTCATCATTCACAAAGAAAATGCTCTGCTTTGCCTCGGGGTCGTCAAAAACATCTCTGCCGTCGATTTTTATGCTGCCCGTTTCCGTTTTATACACACCGCACATCATTCTCATAAGGGTGGATTTTCCCGCTCCGTTTGAACCGAGGAAACCGTATATGCAGCCGTCGGGGATCTCAAGGGACACATCATCAAGAGCCTTTTCACGGCGCACAGACCCCGTCATATCCTTTTTTCCGAAAATGCCTCTGTCATCATCAAAAATCATTGATACATTTGCTATTTCTATCATCAGACCGCCTCCGAACCGTATTGATAACTTTTTAATATTTTACCATATTTATCATAATATGTCAACAAAAAATGCGGCACAGCCTTTGCTGCACCGCATTAATTATATTTATAATAGTATAGCTGCTATTCCCCTGATGTATCTTCGCTCTTTGATATGGTGGCATTCACGATTATCTTGGGCGTTGCAACACCGTCGCCGCCGTTGAACCACACCTTGTCATAGGAGGAGATTATGAAGCCCACGGACATCTTGTGGTCGCCCTCCTGCATATCAAAGTCGATAAGGTCGATCTGAGCCGTGATGTCGTCCCTTGTGATAGAGTCGATCTGCTCCTCGTCGCCCACCACGTACAGGGTCATTCCCGATGAAACAGGGTCAAACCCGAATTGTGCGGGCTTGTTCACAAACTGGATATCCTTGCCCTTTATGGCAATGGCTTTCTTCTTGATGCCGTCGCTGGGGCAGGTAACGGTCACGGAATCTATCTGGGTAAGATTCTCATAGCCCTCGGGGAGGAAGTTCTCCGCCTTGAACTCAAACACGCTTCCAACGTCAACCTCACGCATATTGATAGTGCCGATGTTAAGGCTCTTCAGCTCCTTTATCTTGTCATTGGGAGCCGCAATATCTATCTCGTTGAGAGAGAACACGAGCTGACTGCGGAAATAATCAAGGTCAAACTTGTCGGGGGCGTTGATGATATTTACCTCCAGCGGCAGTGTCTGACGGACGAAAACGGGTATCTGTATGGCAAAGGAATTTTTGTCAAAGGTTATCATATCCTTGTCATTGGAGATGACTGCGTTGCCGTTGTAGAGGATAAGCTCGTCGGTGGTAAATTCATAGGTGGAGTCAAGCTCCTTTTCGGGTGATACCCTTGCGCACACCTTTGTAATGGAATTTACGGTGTCCTGGGGACCTGTCACGGTGACTGTGGAGGGGGTAACAACTGCGTCGCCGCTCATATATCCGTCTGCTATGCGGACATTTTCAAGCTGGGGAGTTATTTCAAGCTCCTTGGAGATTATCTTGTCAAAAGCCACGGAAACCGTGGCGGGCTCAATGCTCACAACTTCAAATTCCGCCGATTTATCACACTCTATGTTCATAGAAAGCTTGTATGTTCTCGCAAGCATCACGCTTGATGCATCGACCTGTGCAGTAAGATCCTCCGCCTTTATGTCGCCTATCTGACTGCGGTTTCCCGACAGCTTTACGGTGACGGTCTCCGTGGAAGATGCCATAACGCTGAGCTGATTTGCTTCGGCGTATGTGTTTTCGAGGGATATTTTGACTGGAACACTGTAATAGACCTTTTCCATTGTGGGATAAACGCTTATGGACACCACTGCCCATATGGCGACGGCTATAAGAATGGAAATTATCATCAGCCCTTTATCATTTTTGAAGTTTTGCACCAGTGTCATTCCCAGTGCCGCAAGCTTGTCCTTCACTTGCGCAAACTCCTTTTTTGAAAAAAAGCTTCTGACCTTTTCGGAAATGCCCTTAAAGTCAATACCGGGCTTCTTTTCACCGCTCATCAGTGTTCCTCCTTTCTGCTGTTTTCCGATTTCTTTTTAACATCGGGGGCTTTGTTTTCATTATTTTTATCCTGTATCTTGTCATTGATAAGGAGCTTTGTAAGCATATTTTTCAGCTCGTCTTTGCTCAGCGGCATTGTGAGTTCACCCTTGCAGGCTATTCTGACAGCACCCGTTTCTTCCGATACCACTATTGCAACAGCATCGGATTTTTCACTTATTCCAAGGGCAGCCTTATGTCTTGAACCGAAATCCTTATTGACCCGCTCGGGGTATTCTGTCAGCGGCAGCTGACAGCCTGCGGCGGATATCTGACCGTTTTGTATGATGACGGCACAGTCATGAAGAGGTGCAAATTTTCTTTCACCTGAATCAGCATAAAAAATTGATTCCAGAAGTCTTGCATTTATATCTGCCTTGAAAACTGTACCGCTCATATAATCTTCAAGCTTATCATTCCGCTCAATAGCCATAAGCGCTCCGATACGTCTATCTGACAAATGTTCACAGGCAATGCATATTTCATTGATAGGATTTTCCCACATAAGACCCGATGCATTTTTCTTGTTTCCGAGCACATGACCCACGTTTTCAAGCGAACGCCTGAGTTCGGGCTGAAAAAGTATCACAAGGGTGATAAGTCCGATATTGAAAGCCTTTTCAAAAATAAACGATACAGCCTTCATATGGAAAAACTTCGCCGCAAGATACATTACAACGAGCAGTCCTATGCCCTTGGCAAGTCCTCCCGCACGGTTTCCCATCATAAATTTGATTATCTTATAAACAAGGAAAGTAAGCACTCCGATATCAAGGATATCAAAAAAGCTCGGGGGCAGTATCGTCAGCAGGGTGCTTTTCAGTTCGTATAACAGATCCATTTGACAAGTCCTTTCTTTACATTCTTTTGCTTATTATACCACACAGCGCCGTTGTTTTCAAGTGCTATTTTTCATATATAATGTACTTTTGCGCACAGGGCGGAAGTTGACAAATTGTCCGCAGCGGCAAGTGTAACAGCAAATTACATATGCAAATGTTTGGACGGACGAAAAAAATAAGGCAGTCCCCCGCCTAAAGGTCAGCCGCCTTTCCAAATAAAGGTCAGACCCCCTAAGGAACCGGATATTCCTTAGGGGGTCGTTTTGTGTTCATCGTGACTATAATCTCATTTCATTTATTATTATACACTGCTTCCCCAAAAATGTCAAGCACATTTTTATAATATCGGTGACTGCGGGACGGGAAACCCGTCCCCTACAATATTTTCACCCGTTGAAATACCGTGTAAATATGCATCTGTTTGCCCCTCAGAAAAACTTTTTTGAAAAATCGGAAAAAAATTTCCGCAAAAAGCTAAAGTTTTTGGAAAATGCGCCGATATATATATCAGAAGCGAGGGAAAAATATTTCCCCGAGGGCAAGATGCCCGAGAAAACGCTCGGAGCCTGTGACATTCGGCGGACGAACCGAGTCGCGATAGGAAAGAAAACCGAAAGAACAGGCAAAATCATTAATTAATTCAGGAGGAATTTATTATGGTAGTACAGCACAACATTCCCGCTATGAATGCGAACAGACTTTATGGTATCAACAACTCCGGTCTTTCCAAGTCCCTTGAAAAGCTTTCTTCCGGTTATGCTATCAACCGTGCAGGCGATAACGCTGCAGGCCTCGCAGTTTCCGAGAAGATGAGAGCTCAGATCTCCGGTCTTACTCAGGCTTCCAAGAACGCTGAGGACGGTATCTCTATGGTACAGACCTTTGAGGGCGCTCTCCAGGAGACAGATTCCATTCTCCAGAGAATGAGAACACTGGCTGTTCAGTCCGCTAACGGCACATATCAGAACGATGTTGACCGTGAGGCTATCCAGCTCGAGTTCGATCAGCTCAACGACGAACTCAACCAGATCGCTGACACTGACTTCAACGGCGTTGTAGTTCTTAACGGCGGTCAGATGGCTGACGGTACTAAGGCTGTCGGCGGTGAGTTTGATTACGGCAACAGCACACGTGCCGCTAAGCAGCTTACTGCTAGCGATGTAACGGCATTTGACGGCACAAAGTTTGCAGGAGTTCCTGATGCAGCTACATCTGCTGTTACAACTAACGCTGATGCAGCTTGGAAGGCTTGGTCTGCTGGTAAGGGTGCTTATGACAGGCACGCAGCTACTCCTAAAAACGGTCCCGAAAGCTTTAATGTAACATTTAAGTATGATGGAAATGGCAAGTGGGAAGCAACAAAGTCTAGTGATGCTGGTATTGATGTTGCTAAGGTAAATGCAAGTCTTGTTAATACTCCAGATGATGGTACAACTGGAGCAACAGCAGGAAAGAATAATGGTGGTTTTTCTCTCTACAGTGGCACAACATTTGATGCTGCAAATGAGGTTGCCAATGTTGTAGTTGACACTTCTAACCTTAAAGCCGGCGATACAATCACCCTTACATTCAATAACCCTGTAAACAATAACTATGCACCCGGCAACATCTCACTTGATGTTTCTGACAATTCCACAGAAGCAGCAACAGGTAAGGTAAATCCTGATAATGCTCAGATTGCACCTACAGTAGTTCTTGGTGACGGTCAGACTGCTGATAAGATATATCAGACAAAGGGTGGTCAGGGTACTCTTGCAATGACCAAAACAGCTGCTGATTCATACAATGCACTCCAGGGTGCAACCATCACAACCACATATAATGGTGGTAAGATTTCTGGTATGAACTTCAAGCTGAAGGATGGTTCCGAGCTTACACTTGATACTACAGCTGCTGCAACTGGTTCCATTACAACTTCTAGCGGTGTACAGCTCAGCTTTGAATCTGCTAAGGATACTGGTGTTACAACAATTAAAGATAAAGATGGTCAGACCCTCTTTACAATTACTCCTGTTCCGGGTGGTGCCGATGATTACACTGCAAATGCAGGTTCTGTTTCATCTGTTCTCAACTTTGAGACTGTTTCCTACAGCTCAGATAAGGCTAATGTAGAGATTGCCGAGCCTTTCAGCGGCGCAGTTTCTAAGTCCGATTCCAACGGCGCTTCCACAGCAACCCTTACTTACACCGATAATGTAACTCTTCAGGTTGGTGCAAGAACCAAGGATTCCGTAAACTTCACATTCAAGTATGATTCCAAGGGTCTCGGCGATCTTAAGGCTGACCTCGACTGCTCCGCAAGAGGTCTCGGCACCGATCAGCTCTCCCTCGCATCTCAGAAGGACGCTAACACCGCTATCGACAAGATCGATAACGCTATCAACAAGGTTTCTATGGTTCGTGCAAGCTTCGGTGCTGTTCAGAACAGACTGGAACACAAGATTGCTAACCTCGATACCAACAACGAGAACCTCACAGCTGCTGAGTCTCGTATCCGTGATACCGATATGGCAGAGGAAATGACAAACTTCACAAAGAATCAGATCCTCGCTCAGGCTTCTCAGGCAATGCTTGCTCAGGCAAACCAGCTGCCTCAGGGCGTTCTCCAGCTCCTCGGCTAATTCGGAACTTCCGAAATCGGCTTGATGCGTTAGAGAATATCGCATAAAAACAATTTGCCCCGTCTCCTGTTTGGGAGACGGGGCTTTTTGCAGTTTAAAGGTTGCGATGAATGGTGTCGATGTCGTTCAGGGCATTTTCAAGTATTCGGCTGAGAACCGATGTATAGCCTTTTCCCAGTGACCTTGCCTTTGCAAGAGCCTGCGGTGAAAGTCTTATCGTAACTGTTTGCTTGCAGCGTTTTTCACGATTGGCTTTCGATATTCTTCTGCACTGAGCTAACTGCTCATCGGTAAGCTCGGGACAGTCTTCATCGGGTTCGGGAACTCTCGTTTCAAGAGCTTCAAGCATTTTTATCTGCTTATCTGTCAAAGGTTCATTAAAATCGATATTTTTACGTATAATCATAATACATACTCCTTTCCTTAGCAGTTGCCTTACGGGCTGATATAAGCCGTATTGCTTCGTCACGTTCGGTATAAACCACTATTAAAACATATGCTATACCGTTTATCGTTCCAATCGTTATGTATCTGTCCTCATATTCGGAATGAGCCTCATCATAAATTTCAACTCTGTTTTCGTCCTGAAAAACACGAGATGCCGTTTCAAAATCAATTCCGTGTTTTTTAATATTTTTCTGCTCTTTTTCATCGTCCCATTCAAACTGCATTTTCTCACCCCTTTCCCTCATCTCTATTATATCACATTGTATTTTAAAATGCAACACTTTTTGTAACACAAAATCCAAGACAAATTATTTAAATTTGCCTTGGATTTTATTGTATCACTCAAACTCGTGAAAAATACTCTCCGCACATCTTCTGAGATCCTCCTCAGTGTGAACCTCTTCCGAGCGGAGCATTATGCCGCCCTGAACGAAATCGGGCAGTGAACCGAAATAGGTCTGCGCCTTTTTGTCACGTTCAAGGAGAGCATTCAAGGGATTTGTCTGCATTTTCCTCATTCCTTTCAGTTGATTTACTGACATTATATGCACCGTGGGCAGGATTATCCCGTATTGACGGAATTGGCGGAATATGGTATAATGGTAAAAACGAAACGGGGGGTGGCTGTGTGACAGCGGAAGAGAAAAAACGGCTTGCGGAATTTGAACGGGACATTAAAAAAATGCAGAAGGATCACAAGGAGACCTTTGCGGAGTTTCACCCAAAAAAAAACCTGCCCCGAAGCATATGGGACAGGCTCAGAAGCTTTTTTACCCGATCATCACGGTGAACGGACCGTCATTTAAAAGGGAAACCTTCATATCTGCGCCGAAGATCCCCCGCTCCGTGTGAGCATACTTTTCAAGCTCGGCACAGAAAAAATCATACAGCGGCTGAGCGGTCTCGGGGCGTGCCGCATTTATGAACGAGGGACGATAGCCGTGGGTGCAGTCGGCATACAGCGTAAACTGGGAAATGCACAATATCTCCCCGCCCACATCGGCAAGGGACAGGTTTATTTTATCATTTTCATCGGAAAATATCCTCAGTCCGCCTATCTTCTTTGCAATGCGTATGCAGTCGGCTTCGGTGTCGCCGTCGGTGAAGCCTGCGAGAATGAGAAAGCCCGTGCCTATCCTGCCCACAGTCTTTCCGTCCACGTCAACGGAAGCGCTTGTTACACGCTGAATTATGGTTCTCATAACAATATCCTTTCATAAAAAAACGGGAGACACACGCTCCCGTTTTTATTTTTTTGCTTAATATTTGCTCTGAACGTTCTCGAAATCATCATCGAGATAGATATGAGCGGGCTTCTGCTTTGCAGGTGCGTCGTCCTCGGCGGGGAAATCCACGGGAACAAAATCGCTTTCCTTTTTATCCGCAGGAGCAGGTGCAGGCTCATCAAAAGGGCTGCTGTCACTGTGAACGTAATCGTCAAAGGTCTCGGAATAATCCGTTTCTGCGGTATTCACGGCTTCGTCCTCGCCATCAATTTTGAAGTGAGCAAGAAGATTTCTCAGAACGCCCGACTGACCCGAAAGCTCCTCGGAGGTAGCTGCGGATTCCTCAGCTGTTGCGGTGTTGCTCTGAACAACAACGGCGATCTGCTCAACTCCCTGACTTACACGTCTTATCTCGGCAGCCTGCTCGTTGGAAGCATCGGAGATCTTGGCTACCTCCTCGGAAATAACGCTTGCTTTCTGTACTATCTGGTCAAGAGTGCCTGCGGTCTCCTGGGCAATGTCTGCGCCACGCTTGACGCTCTCAATGGAATTTTCAATAAGCGAAGTGGTCTGACTTGCAGCTTCTGCGCTCTTTGCGGCAAGGTTTCTTACCTCATCGGCAACAACTGCGAAGCCCTTTCCCGCATTGCCTGCACGGGCAGCCTCAACAGCGGCGTTGAGAGCAAGGATATTTGTCTGGAATGCGATATCGTCGATGACCTTGATTATCTTGGAGATCTCTGCGAAGCACTTGTTGATATCGTCCATTGCAGCGAGCATTCTGCTCATTTCATTGCCGCAGATATGTATCTTGTTTCCCGCTTCATTAACGACCTGCATAGCCTTGCCTGCGGAATCGGCTGTGTTGTCCACCTTTTTTGAAATGGTGACTATCTCATCTGTAAGCTGGTCAATTGAAGCTGCCTGCTCGGTCGCACCCTGCGAAAGGGTCTGTGCGCCGTCCGCTACCTGCTTGGAACCGTTTGATACCTGATTTGATGCACTGTCAATGTTGCGGAAGGTATTTCTGAGAGAAGCGGTGATGTCATTGTACTTTCCGCTTATAAGTCCGAAATCGCCCTTCCAGTCATCGGGCAGCCTGTAGTTAAGATCACCCTCGGCAAGCTTGTCAAGACCGTTGTTTATCTCATTGATGACTTCATTGAGATCTACTACTGTATCCTCAAGTGTATTGTAAAGATCCTCGAACTCTGTCCTTGCCTTAAGCTTCTGAGTGAAGGTATGAACATCGCCGTCCGAGATATTATGAAGTCTCTTTGAAACACTTTCGATCTTGGTTGTTATTTGTTTTCCGATCATAAGGGATATTGCCGCAAACACTGCAAGACCGACTACAGTCATAATTATCTGAAGCACTATATTGTGTGCAAACATTGCTATGCCCGCAATCACCGAAACAACTATAAAAGCAGTAACAACATAAGTGATCGTCATTTTTCCTACAGCAGTATGAATCCATCTGCGTTTATTGTCCATAAGGATAACGTCCTTTCAGTCCCGAAGCCTACACAAAGCCCCGATAATATATTTTTATATTATTATACCATATATTTCCCGTAAAATCAATAACTTTTTTATTAATTCACATAAATAACGTACACTGCAAAAAAAGGAGAAGCCGAAGCCTCTCCTTTTTTCAGAAATTACTCAAATTCAAAAGCCTTTACGCCGTGTGAGGGAACGGTTATTTCCGCAATGCCCTCAAAAACAGCCTTTTCGCCGCTCCAGAGCTCGGTGCAGTCAAGCCTGTCAGCCGCTTCAAGGTCGGCAAGGTCAAGCTTTACAGTGCCGTCGCACTCCCCTGCATTGAACAGGGCGAAATATCCGCCGCCCCCGGCATTTGCGGCAGTCCAGAGGATATATTCGCTGCCGTTTATCTCACGTCTCCATACCTGATGGGAATGGCGGGCATTTTTGTGCATTTTAAGGATATTTTCATTGGTGAGCAGGCTCATTGTGAAATCGTCAAAACCTGTCATCTCGCCGCCTATCATAAGGGGCGAACGGAAAATGCTCCAGAGAGTGAGCATTGTTATCTGCTCGTTTTCGGTGAATTTGGTGCGGTTAGCGGCATCATAATCCTGAAGTATGGGACCTATCGGCAGCATATCCGCATCGGGCCAGTGACCTGCACCCGAATGGGTACACCACTTTTCCGCACGCTCGAACATTGCGTAAAGCAGCTCCCATTTGTCCCAGAAATCGTCGGTGATGCGCCACATATCCGATACCTGCTTGTACAGCTCCGCCTTTTCGAGAAGCGCCGCTCCGGGGGAAAGGCTCAGTACCATATCCCGTCCGCAGCTTCTGAGGGAATCACTCAGCATCACAAGCTCCTTTTCCTCGTGGGGAAGCTCTCTTGCGATATCATCGCACTTGATGAAGTCCACGCCCCAGGAAGCGTACAGCTCAAAAATGCTGTCATAGTAAGCCTTTGCGCCCTCCTTGTCGGGGTCAACGCCGTACATATCCGTGTTCCAGGCACAGATGCTTGCGGTCTTTGCGATCTCACGGGCGGTTTTGTCCGTACCCTTTATTTTAGTGTTGCGGTGAACTGCCTGACGTGGAATACCTCTCATAATGTGTATGCCGAATTTCAGTCCGAGGGAGTGAACATACTCCGCAAGAGGCGCAAAGCCCTTGCCCCCTGCCGATGAAGGGAAACGGTTCTCCGCAGGGATAAGACGGGAATACTCGTCCATACAAAGCTCTGTGAACGGGTCATACTCGTGGCTCCTTGCATTGGGTGCGCTCCACTGAATGTCCACAACAACATATTCCCAGCCGTACTGCTTAAGGTTCTTCGCCATAAAATCGGCATTCTTTCTTACGATATCTTCGGTAACAGCTGCGCCGTAGCAGTCCCAGCTGTTCCAGCCCATAGGTGATGTTTTTGTCATTTTATTCTTCCTTTCAATGGAATCAATGGAAATATTCCAAATCTATTATACATAAAATTTTGCTTCGGGTCAATCCTTATAATCAATATCAAATGAAGAAAATTCGGATCTGCCATTTATCGCATACATTCCGAGGATAACGCCCGTAAAGCCTCCCGATACCTCGCTTGAAAGGTATTTTGCCTGTCCGCAGCCGAGATGGGTCTCATTACCGTTTTCGGAAACATAGAAATTATAGAACATACTGTCCGAACGGATAATGAGCCTTGCGCTGCCCGAGGACAGTGGCACAGCGGTCCGGATATGCTTTATGCCGCCGATATTGAGCTTGAGCACCGCTTCAAAGCCGCTGTCGGTCTTTCTTACGGCAATGTCATAATGCTCATTCTCGCAGGAATAAACGGTAACGCCGCCCTCGCCCTCCGAGACAGTGATATCTGCGGTGAGCACTGAATCAAAATCACGCTGGCGGATACCTGCAAATGTGGGAGAATCCACGTCCTCGAGGGTAATGTCTGTGCCTGTGAGGACAACCTTATCCCCCGTAAAATCGTAATTTTCCATATGTGGGTGGCGGAGGAAGCAGCGGCTTATATCGCCCTTGATGTCGGAAAGGGTGTAGTGAGGGAGCTTATTCTGAACGAAATCCCCCTTGATGTCATACTCAAAGTCGCAGGTGCCGTCCTTGCCCGCATAGAGCCAGCCGTCATTGTCAAAGCCTGCGGGAATGAGGAACACCTCTCTTCCCAGGTGATGATAGGGCATCCACATATGTATCTGCCTGAAGCCAAGGCAGAGAATGTGCCAGTCCCCGTTTTTATCGCAGACGAGGTCGCCGTGACCGATACCCTGAATGATAAAGGGTGCTTTGTTTCGGTTGGTGATAACGGGATTGTGGGGGCAGCTCTCAAACACGCCCCAGGGAGAATCGCTGCGGGCGCAGGTTATCATATGGCCATACTCCGTGCCGCCCTCTGCCGCCATAAGATAGTATGAACCGTTTATTTTGTACATATGGGGGCTTTCGAGGTATCTTCCGCCCGAGCCCTGCCAGATGCATTTTGTGGGAGTGAGCTTCTTTCCCGTGTCAATTTCGATCTCGCACTGACATACGCCGCTCTTGCCATATTCATCTGTGCCGTTGCTTATGAAATACACCTTGCCGTCATCATCAAAAAGCAGTGAGGGATCGATGCCGCCCTGATCCACGGAAACGGGGTCAGACCATTCGCTGCGGATATCATCGGTATAAACATAGAAATTCTCGTGAGTGGTGTCATTGGTGGTGACCATATAAAATCTGCCCTTATTGCAGCGGATAGTGGGAGCAAAAACGCCTCCCGAGCTGTTCACCTTTTCAAGCATTACCTGAGTTCTGCGGGTGAGGACGTGACCTATCTGAGTCCAGTTCACAAGGTCATCGCTCTCGAAAAGAGGCACTCCGGGGAAATACTGAAAGGAGCTGCACACCATATAATATTTTCCGTTGTATTCACATACGGAGGGGTCGGGGTAAAAGCCTTTGACAATGGGGTTTGTGTATTTCATTTTCATTCTCCTTTGAAAATTTTTTTGATTAATGCCGCAAAAAGCGCACATACTATTTCCAAAACAAAACCGAAAGGAATGGGTATGGATATGTATTCATCAAGGCTTATTGCGGATATCAGAGGCAGGGAAATTCTTGATTCAAGAGGAAACCCCACCGTTGAAGCGGAGGTTCTCCTCTGTGACGGTTCGGTGGGCTTCGGACGTGCTCCCAGCGGCGCAAGCACGGGTATGTTCGAGGCGCTGGAGCTTCGTGACGGGGGCAGAAGATATATGGGAAAGGGCGTTCTGAAAGCGGTGGAAAGCGTGAACACCATTATCAGGCAGGGACTTTCGGGTATGGACGCTGCCGACACACGCCGTATCGACAGGAGACTTATTGAGCTCGACGGCACAAAAGACAAATCAAATCTCGGTGCAAATGCCATTCTTGCCGCAAGCCTTGCCTGTGCGGACGCTGCGGCAAAAAGCTACGATATGCCCCTTTTCAGATTTCTTGGGGGCGCAAATGCCGCAAAGCTC
The DNA here is from genome assembly GCA_934486875.1 of uncultured Oscillospiraceae bacterium. GTDB lineage: Bacteria > Bacillota > Clostridia > Oscillospirales > Ruminococcaceae > Huintestinicola. The sequence continues at coordinate 9,828 of CAKSPU010000028.1, read as the reverse complement.
CCCGTTCCTATGATGAACATTCTGAACGGCGGCGCTCACGCAGGAAATAATCTTGACATTCAGGAATTTATGATATTCCCAAAGGGTGCTTCCTGCTTTGAGGAGGGGCTCAGAATGTGTTCGGAGGTGTTCCATAATCTTGCGGCAATTCTGAAAGAAAAGGGTCTTAACACTGCCGTTGGAGACGAGGGCGGATTTGCTCCCGAGCTTGAATCCGAGGGTCAGGCTCTTGAGCTTATCCTTGAAGCTGTGGAAAGGGCAGGATATACGGCGGGAAAGGACTTTCTTATCTCCCTTGATGCCGCCGCAAGCGAATGGAAGGGCGACAGCGGGGAATATTTTATGCCGAAGAAAAAGCTGTCCCGAACCGCAGACCAACTCATCTCCGAGTGGGAGGAAATATGCTCAAAATATCCCATTTTCTCCATTGAGGACCCCCTTGACGAGGAGGACTGGAGCGGCTGGGAGCGTCTTACCGAAAGGCTCGGCAAAAAGATCCTCCTTGTGGGCGATGACCTGTTCGTTACCAACACGGAAAGGCTTGCAAAGGGCATTGAGCGTCACTGCGGCAATGCTATCCTCATAAAGCTCAATCAGATAGGCACACTTACCGAGACCCTTGACGCTGTGCGAATGGCGAGGGAGAACGGCTATGATGCGATAATCTCCCACAGAAGCGGAGAGACCGAGGATTCATTCATCGCCGACCTGTCCGCCGCACTGAACACGGGACTTATCAAAACAGGCGCACCCTCCCGGGGAGAGCGCACTGCAAAATACAACCGCCTGCTCCGAATAGAAGAGCTCATCGGCAGATAATTCCGCATACACCGTCCTGTCCAAAAGGCAGGGCGGCTTTTTTTATGAGCTTTCCTTTTCCTCCAGCTTCCAGGGAATAACTTCCGAGACTGCCGCTCTGCCGCCCAGTATATCCATAAGCTTTTTTGCGGCAGTTTCGCCTAAATTCACGCCGCAGGAAAGAGAGGTTATCTTCACGGGGGATATTTCGCTGAGACTGCTGTTATCAAAGCTCACCACAGCGATATCACGGGGAACGCTTTTTCCGCAGGCGGTCAGGTATTTTATGAGCATAAAGGCAATTTCGTCATTGTAGCACACCACCGCCGTTGCGTCGCCTATGGACGAAAGCAGGTCTGAGCCCTCAAATATCCTTTCCTTGGTCTCGGTAGTGTACCAGATAGTTTTGCTGTCGGAAATGTAGATATTTTGGTCAAACATTGCGGAGATATAGCCCGAATAGCGCTGATGCCCCTGAATGTCGTCCGCCTTGAAAACGGCGGCGATGCTTTTGTGACCCTTGGCAAGAAGATAGGAGGTAAGGTCATATCCCCCTTTGCGGTTGTCGGCGCTGACACAAAGGGCTCCGTCAAGCTCCCTGTAGCAGCTGTTAAAGAAAACAATGGGTATCTTCATTTCGCTTATCTTTTTGTAAAGGTCGGTGTTGGGGTTGGGGAAAGCGGTCTTTGTGCCCTCGACCAGTATCCCCGCAACAGGCTCTCTGATGATGTCCTCCAGAATTTTCCGCTCGGTGCATATGCGGTTCTCCGTGGCGGACAGGACGGCGGAAAAATGCTTTTTTGCAAGCACCTCCACAGCGCCCCCCAGCTGGACGGGAAAGATGTAATCGTCGATATAGGTGGCGATGACAGCCACCTTTCCGCTGTCTGCGGCGGGATTTTTCATCGTGACCACAGAGCCGCAGCCCTGCTTTTTCTCGATAATTCCCTTTTCTTCAAGTATGGACAGGGACTTTCTTACGGTCTGCCTGCTCACATCATAAAGCTTTGTGAGCTGTTCCTCGGTGGGAAGAAGAGTTCCGTCGGGATAAAAATGGGTTTCGATATCCTTTGAAAGTGCATTTGCAACAAATTCGTATTTTTTCAAGCTTTCACCTCCGATTAAATACAAATTCTCTGATAATCATAATACAACTTTAAAACCAATTTGTCAAGCAATATTACTGCTTTCAAAGCTCATCATATGTACAATTGTATATTTATGCTAAATTTACGTCTGTATCAATATGCAAATTGTGGATTGAAATTATATTGTTACTGTGATAGAATAATGTCAGATGAAAGCATTATTGCATTTGTATTGTTTTTGCAATTTGTATTATTTCATAACAGAAAGGAACGGTATTCTTGATGAACAGGATATATTTTATCACAGGCAGTCAGGACCTTTACGGCGAGGAAACATTGAAGCAGGCGGCAGCTGACAGCCGTGAAATGGCGGCATTTTTAAATGATAAGCTCAGCGACATTGCGGAGGTGGTTTCTGAGCCTGTCATTACCACTGCGGCGGAGGCGGAAGATGTATGCGTAAAGGCATCTTCCGACAAGGAATGCATCGGAGTTATTATGTGGATGCACACATTTTCCCCCGCAAAAATGTGGATAAGAGCCCTCAAAGCCCTGAGAAAGCCAATGCTCCATCTCCACACCCAGTTCAACGAAAAGCTCCCCTATGACACTATTGATATGGACTTTATGAACCTGAACCAGTCCGCTCACGGTGACAGGGAGTTCGGTTTTATCTGCACAAGACTCGGCATAAAGCGTGAGGTCGTTGTGGGATATTACAGGCACGATGACGTTATTGAAAAGCTCCGCAGGTTTGCCCACGCTGCCGCCGCCGTAAATTTCGGCAGAACTATGAAAGTCGCAATGCTCGGCAACAATATGCGTGATGTTGCGGTAACCGACGGTGACAGAGTTGAAAGCGAGATACGCTACGGCTGGAACGTGAATTATTACGGCATCGGTGATATCGTTGACATTATAAATGACATCACCAATGCGGAAATCGACGCAAAGCTCGGCGAATACAACGAAAAATACACAATGGCGACCGACAATACCGCTTCCGTAAGGGAGCAGGCAAAATATGAGGTCGCTCTTGAAAAATTCATTGCCCGTGAAAATATCGGCGCTTTCACAGACACATTCCAGGATCTTCACGGCTTAAAACAACTCCCCGGAATTGCGGCGCAGAACCTTATGGCAAAGGGCATCGGCTTCGGTCCCGAGGGCGATTACAAGACCGCCGCTCTTGGCGCAGTCCTCTTCAAAATGGCTGAGGGCAGAAAGGGTGCAACAGGCTTTATGGAGGATTATACATATGACCTGACAAGCGGCAGCGAGCTGGAGCTTGCGGCGCATATGCTGGAGGTATCCCCCGTTTTCGCAGAAGCAAAGCCCGAGATACAGGTACACCCTCTCGGGATCGGCGGCAAGGAGGATCCTGCAAGGCTTGTTTTTGACGGAATAAGCGGCGAGGGGATCGCTGTTTCTATGATAGACCTGGGCGACCGTTTCCGCCTTGTCTGCGCAGACATCACACTTGTAAAGCAGCCCGAGCCTATGCCCAGGCTCCCCGTTGCACGGCTTATGTGGAAATTAAAGCCCGATTTTGCCACAGGTGCAGCGGCGTGGATATATGCAGGCGGCGCACATCACGCAGTTGTGTCCACGGCTCTCACAAAGGAAGATATCCGCCTTTTTGCAAAAATGACCGACACAGAGCTTGTGATGATCGACGAAAAAACTGATTTAAACACTTTTGAACAGCAGCTTGCAATGCTCGATATGACAGCAGGATTTAAGAGGTAAAAATTATGACGGTACAGGAAAAAATTCAGAACAGCAAGACCTATCTCGGCATAGAATTTGGCTCCACAAGAATAAAAGCCGTGCTCATTGACGACACCTTTGCGCCCATAGCTTCGGGCAGTCATCAGTGGGAAAACCGCTTTGAAAACGGCGTATGGACATACTCACAGGAGGATATCATAAGCGGTCTCCGTGACTGCTATGCAGACCTTGCAAAAGATGTCAGAAAAAAATACGGCGTTGTTCCAAGCTCCTACGGCGCAATGGGCATTTCGGGAATGATGCACGGATATATGGCGTTTGACGAAAATGACAGGCTCCTTGTTCCTTTCAGAACGTGGCGGAACACAATGACCGAAAAGGCTGCCGCAGAGCTTTCCGAGCTTTTCGGCTTCAATATTCCCCAGCGCTGGAGCATTGCCCATCTTTATCAGGCAATTTTAAACAAGGAAGAGCACGTTTCAAAGATAGCCTGCATAAACACACTTGCGGGATATATCCACTATCTTCTTTCGGGAAAGCGCACCGTCGGCGTGGGCGAGGCTTCGGGAATTTTCCCCATTGAAAACGGCACATATAACGAAAAGCACATCGAAAAGCTTATACCCTTACTCAGATCAAAGGGCTTTGCGGGAGATATAAGAAAAATTCTCCCCGCTGTTCTCAGCGCAGGCGAGGGAGACGCAGTTCTCACCGAAAAGGGCGCACAGCTCCTTGACCCCACAGGCACGCTGAAACCGGGCGTGAAGCTCTGTCCTCCCGAGGGCGATGCGGGAACGGGAATGGTGGCTACAAACAGCGTTCTCCCCGGCACGGGAAATGTTTCCGCAGGCACATCTATTTTCTCAATGCTCGTCCTCTCAAAGCCCCTTTCGGGCTATTACCCCGAGATAGACGTTGTTACAACTCCCGACGGCTCCCCCGTTGCAATGGTACACTGCAACAACTGCTGCTCGGAGCTTGATGCGTGGGTGAATATGTTCGGTGAATTTGCGGCTCTCAGCGGCAATCCTATGGATAAATCAAGCCTTTATGAGCTTCTTTACAAAAATGCACTGAACGGCGACCCCGACTGCGGCGGAACAGTGGCATACAATTTCCTTTCGGGCGAACCCGTTGCAGGTGCCGAAAACGGCAGACCTATGTATTTCAGAACACCCGACGGAAATTTCAGCCTTGCAAATTTCTTCCGTGCGGAGCTTTATTCCTCAATAGCGGCGCTGAAAATGGGAATGGACATTCTCTTTGAAAATGAAAAGGTCACAGCTGACAGGATAACGGGTCACGGCGGACTTTTCAAGGTAAAGGGCGCTGCACAGCAGTTCCTTGCGGACGGTCTCGGAAGTGCGGTCTCGGTAATGAAGACCGCAGGCGAGGGCGGTGCCTGGGGTATGGCGATACTTGCCGCATATGCCGCCGGGGGCAATGGCAGGGCGCTCCCCGAATTTCTTGAAAAGGAAGTTTTCTCATCAATGGAGGTATATACCGTAAGTCCCGACCAAAAGGGTGCGGAGGGCTTTGCGGCATTCCTCGGAAATTACAAAAAGGGTCTTGCGGCTGAATATGCTGCGGCAAAATAATGCGAAAGGATACAGACTGAAATGCTTGAAAAATTAAAGCAGGAAGTTCTGGAGGCAAATCTCCTTCTTCCCAAATACGGACTTATTACATTCACCTGGGGCAATGTTTCCGGCATCGACAGGGAAAGCGGAATGATAGTGATAAAGCCCTCGGGAGTCCCCTATGACGGTATGACTGCCGATGATATGGTCGTTGCAGAGCTTGAAACGGGCAAGGTGGCAGAGGGCAAATGGAAGCCCTCCAGCGACACTCCCACACATCTTGAACTGTACAGAGCATTTCCCCAGCTTGGCGGCGTTGTCCACACCCACAGCCGCTGGGCAACATCATTTGCTCAGGCGGGAATGGGCATTATCCCTATGGGCACTACTCAGGGCGACTATTTCTACGGCGAGATCCCCTGCACAAGGGCAATGACCCCCGAGGAGATCGCAGGGGAATATGAAAAGGAAACGGGCACTGTCATCATCGAAACATTCAAGGGCATTGACCCTATGACTATCCCCGCCGTCCTTGTAAAGAGCCACGGTCCTTTCACCTGGGGCAGGGACGCTCACGAGGCTGTACACAATGCCGTTGTTCTTGAAGAGGTGGCATTTATGAATTATCACGCAATGTCGATGGATCCCTCTGCGGGACGTATGCAGCAGGAGCTTCTTGACAAGCATTACCTCAGAAAGCACGGAAAGAACGCTTATTACGGTCAGGGCTGATATTATATAAAAGCTCCCGCAGGAAATCACCTGCGGGAGCTTTTTGGTATATGTATATCAGTTCATAAATTCAACAGTGACCTTAAGTCCCTCAACATCGGGATTTGCCCATTCAACAAGGCTCTTAAGCACGCTTAAAGCCGCACCCTGGGCTTTTTCATCAAGTGTGCCTGCATTTGAAAAATAATTTATTATTTTTTCTCTGCTCTTGGCTTCCGCATCACGGACATTTTTCAGCCCTTCAAGTGCCGAGCCGTTATTTATTTCTATGCCGGTATTCATCACATCAATGGTATCATCATCATAAAATAAACGGGTAGGTATATCAATATTATACTTCCGTTCAGGCTTCGGAATTTTTATTGTAACTGTTTTTCTTGACTGGTCAACCAGAAATTCACTTTTTTCAAGGTCAACATAATATGTGCAGGTGCCGTTGACCTCATACCACGCTTCAAAACCGTTATCATCGTATTTATATATAACATACTCCGTATCGCTTGCTTCGTAGACCTCAAGCTTGGACACTTCCGTAATGCCGTTAATAACTATCTTAACATCGTTTGAAATGTGGTTTTTTGCTTCCGCATAGTCAAAAGCACTCTGATAATACTCCTGATACACATTTTCTTTTGTGCTGTTGTATGTATCGCCAAACTGCGCCTTTGCAGCCTCGCTTACGGTATTTATGCCGCCTGTGAGCCTGTTCATAATAATAACCAGCAGAACTATGCACGCACCTATGCCTATTATCAGAGCGGGTGTCTTTTTATCCTTTTCAACTGCCTGATTTTCATTAGTTCCCTGCATTTTCTGTTCCCTCCTTAAAAGACACAGTTACAATTTTATTTTTATCCACCAAAATATTGTTTATAAAGATCTCTACCTGATTCAGTGCAGCGCTTTCCGCTTTTTTGGTCAGATCCTCATCATTTTGAAGTTTCTCATTTACGCTTTCACGGATATTCTTTTCGGAATTGAGCGTTCCGGTTATGCCCTTAGCGGTGCTTCCTGCATTTTTCTTTTTTTCATATGTTTCTATCACCTCTGTTTTTTCATCAGAGGTCGTAAATTCGGGAGCAGGGATATAAACATTTACGTTATTGCCGTCAATCTGTATCTCTGCCTGTCCAAGGTCAACGGAATATGTTGCGGTGCATTCAAGCACCTGAAGTGCATATACGTTTCCACCGTCCATACTTGTATCCACACATTCCTTCATATTGACCTCAAGGACTTCAAGCACTTTCTTTTCACGGACTCTGCCGCCGATATACGCTTCGGTATCCTTGGCTTCAAGAGCTTCCGCCGTTCCGTCGGCTTCGCCTGCTGCATGTCCCTCTGTCAGCCCCTCAAAAGAACCGGCAATATTTCCGCAAAGCTTTCCTGCTGTTTCTCCCGCTCCGCTGCCGATATCCTCCGCAGCCTTATATGCGGGATTTACTATAAAAATAAGTACAGCTCCCAGAACAACGGCAAGAACTATGGATATCAATACTATGTTGTTTTTTATTTTACTCAAAGTATCTGTTGACATTTTTTGCACCGCCTTAATTATTTCTGTTTGATTTCATATTTCGTAATAAGATCGTTTCTCTTCTTCTGATATTGGGAATATGTCATTGATTCTTCATATGTATTCATTTCACTTTTAAAGATTCCGAGAAGTCCGGGTCCTTCAATAATATAACCCTCATCGGGAATTATTTTTACCGTGACCTCGGTCGAACCCGAAATCGCATCATCGGGCTGAAGAACATATTTTGTATCATTTTCGGTGACTGTCATAACTGCGTGTTCAAAGGAAATGCCCTGATAATGGTATATTTCATCTGAGGTTTTAACGACCATTATCTTTACACTTTCGCTCATTTCGGGTATCAGGAATACCACCTTTGTTTTACCATTGATCGTTTCTGTGGACTGAGCCGCAAACTGCATACATTCCGCCTTATAGCCGTCATTAAGCTCCAGAGTTATCTTGTCACCGACTTTAAGTCTCCCAAAATCCTTTGCATCACTGAGGGTTTCGGAATCTCCTCCGTTTACGGAAACAGAAACAACGTCTTTATCCTTGATGTCAATTCTGCAATCTATAAGCTTATGGAGCTTTATCACAAATTTGCTTTCCTTATCGTTTAAAATAACATTATTAAATATGACATTATTTTCCGTAACATTTCTTGTATCCTCAAAACCGCTTGATTCGTCGGAGGATACGTAATAATATTTATCTTTATCAAAGCCTGCGGTTATTTTGTGGGTCTCGGTAGGCTTAAGCTCTGCCGAGCCGCTGTTGTATGTGCTGTCGTCAAGGGTCCAGTTGCAGTCTACGGGAGTTTTGGTGGTTCCGTCGCTGCAATATGCTTCAAATGTCGCCTTGCTGTTGGAATATGCTCCAAGCGGCTCTATGGCAAGCTCACTGCCGTTATAATCCTCGGGGATTCGGATAAGCGAGTTTTCACTGTCCCACATACCGTTAACTGCATTGTTTTTTTCGCCGTTTTCTCCGATATCGTAAACGACTATCTCGGAAAATTCATAGAGCTTGTTTTCCTCATCTTTCGGCTTGGCGCTTACATATATAACGTCATTTTTATTGAAGCCCACACTGCCGATATCGGATATTTCCTGAGTCCGTGCATCATCATAATAGTATTTCACATCAAGGTTGCTGTTCTCGGCAGCAGTAACGTGAATACCTGCGATCGGTGCCATTGCGGGAACTGCCTCTTCGCTGAAATCCATAACAGCAAGTCCGTCCTCACCGAACGTATATTCTTTTTTGCTTTGATATTCCTGAGCCTTTTTATACTCCTCAGTATTCTCCAGACCCGCTTTTTCAAGCCCCTTTTCCTCGACCCAGTTATTCACCCGATCATTTACCTGCGAACAGCCCGACAGAAGTGAGACCGCAAGCAGGAATAGCACTATTTTGTGTTTTCTCATTTTCTTCATCCTTATATCACAGATTGACGGCAGATACAATCCTTATCACATTATGATCTGCTTACTTTCACTATTATATCACACAATCTGTCAAAAATCAACAGTTTATTTATTGTTTTTTTCGTAAGGTCAACATAATATATTGCAAAGCCGCCGTAAAAAAAACACCGAAACAAGTGATTAAGCTTTCGGAGAACCGTCAATAATACGGATAACAAAATCGGAAAGGGATTGATGAATATGAAACAAAAGTACATATCACAGACCGCTCTTATCGCCGCAGCAATGGCTTTTTCACTGCTTGTCACGGGAATATTTTCCGCAGTCCAGACCGAAAAAAGCCTTGAAAGCAGCCTTGTCCGCCTGCACATTCTTGCGGATTCCGACAGCGAGGAGGATCAGCGCTTAAAGCTCCTCGTCCGTGACGCTGTGCTGAGTTCATCTGATGAGCTGTTCCGCCCCTATTCATCATCGGAGGAAGCCACCGCAGCACTTTCTGAGCAGCTTGACAAAATAAAGCAGATAGCCGATGATACCCTTGCCGCCAACGGCTCTGAAGATACCGTTTCCTGCGAGATATGCGAGATGACCTTTGACAGGCGCATCTACAATGATTTCGCCGTTCCCGCAGGCAATTACACCGCCCTGCGGATAAAAATAGGCAGCGGCGAGGGGCATAACTGGTGGTGCGTGATGTACCCGCCCCTGTGCGTTCCCTGTGCGGGGGCTGCGCTGACCGATGAGGAGATAATGGAAAAGTACGGCGGAGAGCTTTCCGAAGAGGACATTATGATGCTAACGGAAGAGTCGGATTACGAAGCACGGCTTTATATTGCGGAGCTTTTTGAAAAGCTTTTTGAATAAAAAAACATCACCGCACGATCATATGCGGTGATGTTTTCATTTATAAAACTATCTTGTCAAGCTCACGTTTCAGCCTTGCCACGGGA
>CAKSPU010000027.1 GCA_934486875.1 uncultured Oscillospiraceae bacterium | reverse complement strand
CCGCAGGCGGGCTGTCGCCCGGCAAGGATTTTTAACGCAGTCTGCGGCAAAATTTGCCGAAAAGACGTGCGCATATTCTTGTGAAGACAGGTTCTTAATGTATTTGTATCAGCCCTTTGTCATAGTAATTACCTTTACAGGGCACTTTTCCGCACATTTGCCGCAGGCGGTGCATTTGTCGTGATCTACACGGGCAATGTTGTCGGCAACGTGTATGGCATCAAATTCACACTGCTTTTCGCAAAGCCTGCAGCCGATGCAGCCCTTGCCGCAAACTGCTTTCACAGCCTTGCCCATATCCTTTGAGCTGCACATCACATCAGCCGTGGGAGCCATTTTTCTTATCTCAATAACTTCATTGGGACAGACTTTTGCGCACATTCCGCAGCCGATACATTCGGACTTGTCTATCCTTGCAAGACCGTCCTTTATCACGATCGCATCCGAGGGACAGACCTTTGCGCAGTCGCCCTGACCGAGACAGCTGAATTTGCAGCCCCACATTCCGCCGTAAAAGCGCTTGGCATTCACGCAGGTAAGCTCGCCCTCAAACTCAAAGCTCTGCTTCTTGCTTTCGCAGTCAGCCGAGCAGCGTACAACGGCTATCTGCTTTTCAGCCGCTCCTGCGCTGACACCCATTATTTCGCTTATTTTGTCCGATGACTTTGCTCCGCCCGGCTTACAGAGATTAGGCTTCTCGCCCTTTTCAACTATTGCCTTGGCGTAATCTGAACAGCCGCTGTATCCGCAGGCTCCGCAGTTTACCTGGGGAAGAGCCTCATTGACCTCTTCAACACGGGGGTCGGACTTAACTTCAAATATCTTTGAAGCAGCGGTGAGCAGCACGCCTGCAAGTATGCCCATTCCCGCAAAAAGCAGAATGGGAAAAATGTATGCTTCAAACATTTATATCAATCCTTTCAGATCAAGGTCATTTTCATTGGTATATGCGGACGGAAGCAAGCCCGTCCGCAGGTATCATAAGCCGAAGATACCTTCCACCATTCCCGAGAAGCTCATAAAGCTAACGGAAACTATGGAAGCGGCTATGAGCGTTGCGGGAACGCCCTTGAAGGTTTCGGGTATATCAGCTTTGTCCACTCTTGAACGGACTCCGCTGAATATGAGCAGGGCAAGGGTAAAGCCCAGTCCCGCACCGAGAGCATCAACAATGGATTCTCCGAAATTGTAGCCGTTGTCGATGTTGAGGATAGTTACGCCGAGAACGGCGCAGTTTGTTGTGATGAGCGGGAGATACACGCCCAGCGATTCATAAAGTGACGGAATTTTCTTTTTCAGTATCATTTCGATGAGCTGAACGAAAAGTGCGATTATAAGGATAAATGCAACTGTCTTAAGGTATTCAAGTCCGAAGGGTGCAAGTAGGAAGGTGTAAACGGGATATGTGCATACAGTGGCGCAGGCCATTACGAATGTTACCGCCGCACCCATTCCCGCAGCGCTGTCAAGCTTTTTTGAAACGCCGAGGAACGGACAGATGCCCATAAATTTCGAGAGGACAAAGTTATTTGTCAGCATTGCGCTGAACAGTATCACGAGCATTGATTTCATACTTACTTCTCCTCCTTGTGTTCATTTGCACAGCCTGCGCAGCTGTCCGCACAGGGGCAGCCTGCACAGCCGATCTTCTCGGGTGGCTTGCGCTTTGCGAGCTTATTGACGGCAGCGATTATGCAGCCGAGAACGAAAAATCCGCCTGCGGGCATAATGAAAATGGTCATAGGGTCGGAAAAGTGGAGGTCAATGCCCATCCATTTTCCTGTTCCGAGTATCTCACGGAAAGAGCCCATAAGGAAGAGGGCAAGAGTAAATCCGAGACCCATTCCCAGTCCGTCAAGTATGGAGGGAATGAGCTTGTTTTTTGATGCAAAAGCCTCCGCTCTGCCGAGGATTATGCAGTTAACTGTGATAAGTGAGAGGAACACTCCAAGGCTGTCATAAAGCGCAGGAACGTAGCCTTTCATCAGAAATTCGATAAGGGTAACGAAGCTTGCGATTATAACAATGAAGCTTGGAAGTCTTACGGCTTTGGGGATAACGTTTTTAAGGAGCGATATCACCGCATTTGAACAGACAAGCACGAATGTGGTGGCAATTCCCATTCCGAGACCGTTTTCCGCCATTGTGGTGACTGCAAGAGTGGGGCACATTCCAAGGAGGGTCACAAGGGTGGGGTTTTCCTTGATAATGCCTTTGGTAAATTCTTTGAGGTTACTGTTTTCAGCCATTTTCCTGTTCCTCCTTAAGCTCGGAATAAGCATTCACAGCAGTCATAACGGCGCTGTTCATTCCCTTTGAGGAATATGTGGCACCTGTAATGCCGTCAACCTGAAAATCAGGGGAGGTTATTCCCTTGAAACGGTCAAGATAAGCGCTGTCCTGCACCTTTGTGCCAAGACCGGGAGTTTCACCGATGGTAAGGACTGAAATGCCGCATACAGCTCCGCTTTCGTCAAAGCCGATAAGCAGATGAAGTCCGCCCTTTGAGTATCCGTCAGCGGTTATCTCAAAGGCTGTGTGACCGCTGTTGTCGGCAATTACCGAGGTAACGCCGTCATAGGTCTTAACCGTTCCGTCATCGTTAAGAAGCATCGTGAAGTCATCGGCAGAGCCGTAAAGCTCCGTAAGTCCTGCGGAAAGCTTGTCCGTTATTATGCCTGTGGTGTCAACATAGGTGAGATTATATGCAAGCACCAGCAGTGCCGAGGATATCACGCAGATAATTGTCAATACAAGAGGGGGCATAATTTTTTCTTTCATACTCATACGCCTTTTCCCTCCTTCTGCGTCTTTTTAGCACCCACGGGGCGAAGCTCGCAAAGTCTGTCGATATAGGGCACAAGAAGATTCATAAGCAGTATCGAGAAAGAAACTCCCTCGGGATAGCTGCCGAATTTTCTTATGGCAAAGGTGAGTATTCCGCAGCCGATGCCGAAAATAAGCTTGCCCTTTCCTGTAAGGGGCGTTGTGGCATAATCGGTTGCCATAAAGAACGCACCGATAAGAAGTCCGCCAGAAAGAACGACATAAAGCGGGTCATCGCCTGCAAGGAATGTGAGCAGAGCAACTGTGCCGATAAATCCGAGAGGTGCGTGGGGAGTTATGACACGGATCATCATAAGGAAAACTCCGCCGATGATAAGCGCAAGCGCACAGGTCTCACCGATACAGCCACCCGTTGTTCCGAGGAAAAGTGAGAGGTAATCTGCGTCCTTTGTGACAAGAGGAGTGGCTGTTGACACGGCATCTGCTGTGTTTTTGTAGTAAAAAGGTGCGCTCCAGGTCGTCATATGGCTTGTGAACGAGAGCATAAGCACTATTCGTCCGACAATGGCAGGATTGGCAAAATTCTGTCCGATACCGCCGAAAAGCTGCTTTGTAACTCCGATAGCGACAAATGAACCGATAACCCCGAAAATGGGATTTATCTGCGGGGGCAGGTTCATTCCGAGGAGAAGACCCGTTACCACTGCGGAAAGATCCGATATAGTCTGGGGCTTTTTCATTATCCGTCGCAGGATATACTCAAAAAATACGCAGGAAACGGTACAGACCGCAAGGTTTACAAATGCCATAGGTCCGAAGATGATTACTCCCGCAATGCAGGCAGGCATAAGTGCGATTATTACCGAAAGCATTACCTTACGGGTGCTGATACCTGCGTGAATATGCGGTGAGGGTGATACGTTAAGGCTCACTTTATTTCATATCCTTTCAGTGAATATCATTTCTTTTTTGCGGCGGCTTTCATAAGAAGCCCCTTTGCAAGCTGATTTTTTTCCGCAAGATGCCTGTTTGCGGGACAGACATAGGAGCAGCAGCCGCAGTTTATGCAAAGCTTTACTTTAAGCCGTTCAAGCTCCGCAACATCTCCCCTGTCATATGCCCCCTCAAGTGTTACGGGCATAAGCTTTACTGGACAGGCACGGATACAGCTTCCGCAGCGTATGCAGGAAGTTGTTTCGGGCTTTTTGGCAGACTTGAACGCAAGTATCGCATTGTTTACCTTGATAACGGGACGGTCGGGGTCATCGAGGGAGGTTCCCATCATTGGCCCTCCGTAAAGCACCTCGGTGTATTCCTCAGCGCCGCACAGGCTCAGAAGCTCGGAAGCGGGAGTTCCCACGGGAACACGGAAATTTCCGCTCTTTTCATCGGGAACAGCGTCGCCGTCCACCGTAAGGCGCTTGCTTACGAGGGGCATTCCCGTGCGGAAATATCTCATAAGGAAGCCTATTGTTGAAACGTTCATCACGATAACGCCCTGATTTGAGGGAAGCTCACCCTCGGCAACAACTCTGTCCGTTGCGGTGTAGATAAGCACCTTTTCAGCGCCCTGAGGATATGTTGAGGGCAGCGCCACAACATCTATTTCCTGCTTACCGTCAGTTTTCTTCTTCATCTCCGCAATAGCGGCAGGCTTATTGGACTCAATGCCTATCCTGCATCTGGGGATATCAAGCATTTTCATAATGTATAAAATGCCCTCGATAACATCATCGGGTGCTTCGATAAATTCACGGTAGTCCGATGTGATATAAGGCTCGCACTCCGCTCCGTTTACAAGAAGAGTGTCGATAGGCGTTTTTTCGGGGTCAAAGGACAGCTTGATGTGAGTGGGGAATCCCGCTCCGCCAAGTCCGCAGCAGCCGCTTTCCCTGACAGCCGCAAGGAAGCTCTTTCGGTCGGTTATAACGGGTGGCTTTACATCGGGACAGACCGTCTGAAGTCCATCGGTCTCTATCACAACAGCCTTGCATACACCGCCGTTTGACATTCTCCAGTCGGTGATGTCAGCGACCTTTCCCGAAGCGGGTGAATGAACGGGCACGGACATAGGCTTGTCAATGTCGCCTATCTTCATTCCCACAGTGACCGCATCCCCCTTTTTAACAAGGGGAACGCAGGGTGCGCCCATACACTGTGCCATAGGGAGCACAAGCTTTTTGGGAAGAGGGAAATCGACCGTCGCCTTGTTTTCTGTGGCTTTCAGATGCGGCAGCCGCACTCCTCCTGATTTTACAGACATATTTTTCAATCCTTTCAGGTTAATTTGCGCTATATATAAATATTTACAGAAAAAAACAAAATATGAAATTAAAAGGGCGCATTGATCGGCAGTGATTTACCCCCGAAAAAAAGCACCCTTGCTATATTAGTTTCATCTAAGTCTGAATAAAATTATAACACAAATACCGTCAAAAGTCAACACGGAAATTGTTATAATTTTTGTTTCCGCCGTCCTGCCGTTTCGACAAAAGCCCAAGCCGAAAAGTGTTATAATTTTTTCATAAATCAAGGACGGAGAACAGATCTTTTATGTACATATATGCGGACATACTTCTGATAACCAATATTTATGTGGATTTTCTGCTGATAAGATCGGCGGCACTTCTGACCCACAGCCCTCTCAGAACGGGACGGGGAATTTTTGCGGCATTCATCGGCAGTATTTTTTCCCTTGCCATATTCCTGCCGAAAGCATTTTCATATGTGCTGATACCTCTTAAGCTGATATCGTCGGCTCTCATTGTCCTTGCGGCATTCGGGTTTGAGAATGTCGGAAGATTTTTCAGACGCTTTGCGGTATTTTACCTATGCGCATTCGTTTACGGCGGTCTCGGAACGGGACTTGCTTTTCTTTTCGGCGGACGGTTCATCACTGCCAGAAACGGTGTCATATACGCTGATTTTTCAATGCCTGCCCTTGTGATAACATCTATCGCCGCATATGCCTGTATAGCCATTTACAGGCGTTTTACCGATACTGACAGCAGCGGTGAATATACAGTCATAATCTCCGACTGTGGCAGGACGGAAAGCTTCAAGGCGGTTGCCGACACGGGAAATGTTCTGAAGGACAGCTTTACAGGGAAATATGTTATCGTATGTCCGAGGAATATTCTTGTATCACTTTATGGCAGTATCCCGGAGTTTGACAGCAAAGAACCGACTGTCACTAAGGGCTGGCGGTTTATCCCCTATTCGACTGTTTCATCATCGGGGCTTATGGCTGTCATACACCCTGCCGATGTGTGTGTAAAAAATGATGAAACGGGTGAGATCTTCAAGGCTGATGTATACCTCGGTGCTGCCGAAAACAAGACCGATATTTCGGTTTTTAATCCAAAAATTCTTATATAATGTGAAAGGAAATGATGATATGATACTGACGGAACGGCTTGTTGAAAAAGTCAGAAAAATTGCCGCAAAGCTGCTTGGAGTGTCCGAGGGGATATTTTACATAAGCGGTCCCGAAACTCTGCCGCCGCCTCTGACAAAAGCGGAGGAGGAGGAAGCCTTCGCTCTGCTTCTGACCGACACGCAAAAAGGAAGAGAGCAGCTTATTGTCCATAATCTACGGCTCGTGGTGTACATCGCAAAGAAGTTTGAATCCACGGGAATATGCATTGATGACCTTGTTTCAATAGGCACAATCGGGCTTATAAAGGCGGTAAACACCTTTTCCCCCACAAAAAACATCAAGCTTGCCACCTATGCATCACGGTGCATTGAAAACGAGATACTTATGTTTCTGAGAAAAACCTCACAGCATAAAAATGACATCTCCATAGATGAGCCCCTGAATATCGACTGGGACGGCAATGAGCTGCTGCTCTCCGACATTCTTGGCACAGATGAGGACACGGTGAACAGCGGAATCGAGGACGATGCCGAAAAGGCTGTGCTGCGTGAGACCGTATACCGTCTGCCCGAGCGTGAGCGGATAATTATGGAAATGAGGTTCGGACTGAAAACAGGCAGGGAAATGACACAGAAGGAGGTCGCCGACGTTATCGGTATCTCACAGTCATACATTTCAAGGCTTGAAAAAAAGATAATCAAGAAGCTGAAAAAAGAGCTTGACAAACAGATGCTATAAAGAAACTCCCCTTATGTCAGACATAAGGGGAGCATTTTTACTCAGTTTTCAGTACAGATCAGAGATTAGTTGAGCTCTGCAAAGTACTTGATAGTTCTTACCATCTGAGATGTGTAAGAGTTCTCGTTATCGTACCAGGAAACAACCTGTACCTGATATGTGTCATCATCGATCTTGGAAACCATTGTCTGAGTAGCATCGAAGAGAGAACCGTACTTCATACCGATGATATCGGAAGAAACGATCTGCTCCTCGTTGTAACCGAAGGACTCAGTAGCAGCAGCCTTCATAGCAGCGTTGATGCCTTCCTTGGTAACGTCCTTAGCCTTAACAACAGCTGTGAGGATAGTTGTGGAACCTGTAGGAGTAGGAACTCTCTGAGCGGAACCGATGAGCTTGCCGTTGAGCTCAGGGATTACGAGACCGATTGCCTTAGCAGCACCGGTGGAGTTAGGAACGATGTTAGCAGCACCTGCTCTTGCTCTTCTGAGGTCGCCCTTTCTGTGAGGACCATCGAGGATCATCTGATCGCCGGTGTAAGCGTGGATTGTGCTCATGATACCGGAAGCGATAGGAGCGTAGTCGTTAAGAGCCTTAGCCATAGGAGCGAGGCAGTTTGTTGTGCAGGAAGCAGCGGAGATGATAGTATCATCCTTAGTAAGAGTCTTGTGGTTTACATTGTAAACAATAGTGGGGAGATCGTTGCCTGCGGGAGCAGAGATAACAACCTTCTTAGCACCTGCATCAATGTGAGCCTGGGACTTAGCCTTGGATACATAGAAGCCTGTGCACTCGAGAACAACGTCAACGCCGATCTCACCCCAAGGAAGCTCAGCAGCATTTGCCTTAGCGTAGATCTTGAGGGTCTTGCCGTCAACGGTGATTGTGCCTGCTTCATCATCAGCGGATACAGTGTGAAGGTTCTCGCCGATTCTGCCGCAGTAGCCGCCCTGAGCGGTATCGTACTTGAGAAGGTGAGCGAGCATAGAAGGCTTGGTAAGGTCGTTGATAGCAACTACCTCGTAGCCCTCAGCGCCGAACATCTGACGGAATGCGAGACGGCCGATTCTGCCGAAACCATTGATTGCAACTTTTACTGACATGATAAAATTCCTCCTAAAGAATTATTTATCTTCCGACCGATAAACTGTTAAAAAATTAACGGTCAGTCTGGCACTTACTGTTTAGTAATCTGCCGTACATTTTAATAATATACTATTTTTGCGATTTTGGCAAGTGTTTTTTCAAAAAAAAATACTTTTTGTGCAATTTTTAGCAGGATTTCAAAAATCTCACAGCGGCAGGCTCATTCAAGTGACCCGCTATCCCCTTTTTTACTCCTGTTGTACACTTATTATACACAAAATCTTATTTATTTACAAATAGGTCAAATAAAAGTTTCTTATTCTTAGTTAGTTTGCGGATTGATTTGTGATATACTCTGTAATATAATGAAACAATAAGGTCAGAAGGGGTGAGAATGCTGAATACGGATATCGTTCCCGAGGAGCTTTGCCGTGTGTTTGACAGCTCTTCCCTCCCTGCCGCCGTTATTGACAAAAACGGTTTTATTTACGCAAACAAGGCTTTTGAGCCATTTGCTGCGGAGGTAAATCCTGACATCATATCGGGCTGCGAAAGCTCTGCGGAAAAATATGTATGCTGCGGCGGAAAGCTTTTCAAGGCATACATCTCCCCTTTTGTCAAAGGTGCATTTCTCATAAACATCACCCACGCAGCTTCATTTTCCGATGACTGCTTTGAGGTGCTCAGTGCCGCTGTACGGCACGCTGTATCAAAGGTGGCTGCTGCATCTGATGACCTTTTTGAGCTTTACGGCACTGAGCCTGCCGCAAGGCTTCTCAACATCATAAACAGCTCTATGCTCACCCTTATGTCGGAATTTCTTATTCCCGAGGAAATTATGCAGCTGAAAAACGCTGCTGCCGAATATGCTCCCGTAAGCGTTTCAAAGGCGCTGACACAGTTTTCGGAACGGCTTTCGGAAATTTTTTCAAGGCACAATGTTCAGATAAATGCAAACATTGCTGCGGGAATGTTCGCAAAGGCGGATATGCGTGCTGTGACGCTTTTTCTGACTGATTTTGCGGTAAAGGCTATGAACGGCGAACGGCATATCGAAGCTATCGGCATACGGCTTTTCAGAAACGGTGCTGACAGAATGAAAACAGTGCTTACCTGCGGTCATATGCTTGGGCTCCCCTCCGAGCTATCCGATGAATCCATCGCAAAGCCCGAGACCTATTCACCCGAAAGTGAGCTTGAAGCACTCCTTGCAAGCCGCTTCGACTGCCGCATTTCACGCACCGATAATGCCGATCTTTCCTCGGTAACGATCGATATGCCGATGTCGGAAGCGCCCCTTTCGGACGGACTGCATTCACCTCTTAAAAATTACGGCAGAGATCGTTTTTCCGATGAAAATGCGTATCTTTCACGCTTCGGGATCGATCCGCCATATAAGATATAAGTAATGAAAGGAAGTACAATATTTATGTATAATTTTAAAAAAACACTTGCTGCCGCTGCGGCAGTATGCCTTATTCTCACAGGCTGCGGCAAGAACAATGAGAACGCAGAGACCTCTGAGGTCACTGCCGCAAAGCCCGATTTCTCCACAGCTGCCGAAACAGAGGCAATTGCCGAGGGCGACGCTGAAACCGTAAGCATCTACACAGGAAAGACTGTTGAAAATGAAGCCGACCTTGCTATCTTCAAACTCAGCTGCACTCCCCCCGAGGGCTTTGAGACCATTGCCGACGGAGCTGACGGAAAGCAGTATTCATCTCCCTACGGCGGCATTGTTGTAAAGGCTCAGAACTACAAGGAAGAATTTCAGGATCTTGATGTCTTTGCAGACTCCGGCTGTGCTTCAATAAAGGTAAACAATATGCTTTATCAGGCTGACACGGAATTCTCCGACCCCATTAAAACCACTGTTGCAGGCTTTGACGCTATCAGATACGATTACACCGTTACATCTTATATTTTCCCTCCCGTTACCGATGCTGACGGCGGATATGTAACAGGCGATGACGGAAACTACGTTCTTTCCGAGGACAAGGAAGTCAACGGCGTATATGTTGACCGTGTATACTATTTTTATTCAGATGAAGATGTTTTCTACATCATCTGCGAGTCAAATGAGGACAGCGCCGAAGAAGCCGCAGCAGCTTTTGACAAGTTTATCGAATCGGTATCAATATCAAAGTAATGGATAAAGACGGAGCGTTTTTTTTGCTTCGTCTTTCCTTTTTTTGCCGCAAAAATAACGCTGCGGTTACAAATTATGACTAAAAAATCAATTTTGGCAAAGTGCTCTTGATTATTTCTGAATATCTGCTATAATCATCTATGATGTTGCGAAACATCATACGACATTGTGAAATGTCACTTATCACTTATGCAATGAAAGGAACTTTAAAATGAAAAGAAAGATAGCAATGCTTACTGCACTGCTTGCAATGGCAATGACATTTGCTGCCTGCGGAAACAACGGCTCCGATGCCGCAGAAGATACATCTGCCCCCGAGACAACCGTTTCCGATTCCGAGACCTCTGCCGAGGAGACCTCCGACACAGAAGAGGATATCCTCCCCGATGAAAGCGAGAGCATTGAGGGCGCTGATATTGCTGTTCCCGATGACGGTCTTATTGATGAAGATTTCGGTGTTGACCCCGACACAGGCGATTCTGCCGAGGAAACTCCCGCTGATGAAGAAACCTCCGAAAATCCTCTTTATCCCGCTGTGGAAAAGGCGATTTCCGAAAGCGAGTGGCCTTCGATGTCTGAGATCACAGATGATGTTATCCTTAAGGAATTTTTCCTCCTCGACCCCGCAAACTATAACGAGCTCATCGTTATGCAGTGCCCTGTAAGCGCAATTATGAGCGAGATAATCATTATCAAGTCCGATGATGTTGCTTCCGCTGAGGCTGACCTTGAGGCAAGACAGAAAAAGGCTATCGAGACCGATGCCTGGTATCCCGAGGATCAGGAGCTTGCAGCTTCCTCTATCGTGGGAACAAACGGTGATTATGCATATTTCATCATCGGTGAGAACGCTTCCGACGCTGAAAAATCCATAAACGACTACATCTCTTCCCTTTCCTGATAAATACCGAGGGACATAAAACCGCAGCGTGTCAGCTCAAACTAACACGCTGCGGCCTTTTTCTTTATTTTGACATACATATCTAAATTTAGTAAAATTGCCTATTGCGCTGTAATGCATATGTATGGTATTATATTATATATGTAAAAAAATCCGCCATTTTTTTGAAAGGAAATGACCTGATGAATAAAACCGGAAAGGGCAGTCCAAGCAGTGCGCAGCTGGCAAAAAAACGAAGGGTCTTAAGGGCAAGGCTTACCCTTCTGCTGATACTTATTATCCTTGCTGGCGGAATATGGCTGCTTGTTTCTGTTCTTACACAGATAAAGACCGTTACCGAGCTTACAGTTGACGCTTCGGGATATACTGTTTTGCAGGCGCTCCCCTCTCAGAGCGAATACGAGGAGGAAAAGCGTCAGGAGGAGCTTAAGGTCGAAAATGAGATATTCGAGCAGAAAGACAGCTACCCCATTGATATGATAATCCAGACACCCTACTGCGTGATGTATGATGTTCAGGGCAGACAGGTGCTTTACTCAAAGAATGCCGATGAAAAGGCATATCCCGCAAGCACAACAAAGATAATGACCGCTGCGGTGATGATGGAATATACCGACAAGGACACTGTTTTCAAGGCAGGCGATGAACAGAAGCTCGTTCAGCCCGGTTCAAGCCTTGCATATCTGAATGTGGGCAGCGAGCTTGACAGGGATATGATACTTGACGCAATTATGCTCCCCTCGGGAAATGACGCATCATACTGTGCGGCAGCCGTTACGGGCAGAATAATCGCAGGCAAGGACGATCTCCCCGCAGATGAAGCTGTGAACGTGTTCATCAACACGATGAACGAGAAAATAAAGGAGATAGGCTGCAAGAACACCAACTTCACCTGTCCCGACGGCTTCCACGATGACAACCACTACACTACGGCTATGGATCTTCTCAGAATGACCATTTATTCTCAGAATTTCCCCGAAATTGCCGCTTCGGGCAAAAAGACATACCGTGAAGTGGAATTTCTCACGGGCGAATATATTTACTGGAATAATTCCAACAAGCTTATACAGCCCGACAATGATTATTATTATCCCTATGCAACGGGACTGAAAACGGGTATGACCGATTATTCGGGTCACTGCGTTGTGGCAACGGCAGAGCGCTTCGGTCACGAGCTTATCATCGTGACACTGGGCAGTGAAAATGCGGCTGTCCGCTGGAACGACACAATTGCCCTTTTTGATGCAGGCTTTGCATATATCCGCAATAACGACAACTGAAAATTATACGGGCTAACCCCGTATGGAATATAAATTTGAAAGGATATAAGAATATGGACTTTTCACAGCTTAATTTCGGCGTTGACGGCGACAGCATCACCGCAGGCGAACAGTGGTCATATCACGTTTTCAAAGAGCTTGGAATGGCTTCTCATCACAATGTTGGTGTAGGCAGCTCCGTGTGGTACAAGAGAACTATTGCCACTGCCGCAGGAAGCGTTACGACCCAGGACTTCACAGCTCCCGATTTTGTGGGAATAAGCGACGGCTGGGAGGAGACTGACGACTTAAACGAGCTTCAGAAGCGTGCAAACAACTGCGCTGTCGTTCATACTCAGAGGTTTATCGAAGAGGTAAAGAGCGGCGAATATCCTGTTCCCGATGTATTTGCCTTTGCAATGGGCACAAATGACGCTCTTGACTGTCTCGGAGACCCCGAAAAGGCTCTTGAAGGCAAAGCACTTGACGGCAATGAAAGCGTTGACCTGTTTACCGAAGCAGGCGCTGCAAGATGGTGCATTCAGCGTATTATGGAGGAATTTCCCCTTTGCAGAGTATTCGTCCTCACGCCTATCCAGACCGCAACACCCGAGCACAACAGAAAGATCGAAAAGACTATTGAAGTGCTGCGAATGGTGGCAGGAGGAATGTCCGCTCAGATCATCGACTGCTTCCACAACTGCGGTATATGCGAGAAATTTGAGGTCATCGGCGGCACAGGCAAGTATCTCCGTGACGGACTGCACCCCGATGTTCCCGGTCAGACCCTTGAAGGAAGATATGCCGCCAAGGAAATAAGAAACAATATGTTCAGATAAATCACTTTTCGGTTATGCCGTAAAATTCTTTGGAATAAAGGGAGCTTATAGCCTGTCTCCGCTTGTATCTGCGGCGCTCTTCAAGCTTCTTTTCGGCTCTGCACTTTGCTTTTTCCCAGCCCAAAGTAAATATGAGCACCGCCATAATAGTCCCGTAAAGGGCAATGAAGTAGGCAATGGGCTTGGGGTCGGATACCGATGATTCGGAGGCATATTTTACCGTAAAGAAAATGTCGGCGGCAAGGCACATTGCGGCTGCGGCAGGGTATTCTCTGAGGATCAAAGCTGGTTTTTTCATTTTATCATTTTCCTTTCCTGTTTTCTGATATTATTATAACATTTGTGCTGTATCAAAATCGGGACAGATGAAGCTTGTCGGAAAACAAATGTGAAAAATATGAAAAAATGCGTTTTACCTATTGGCAAACCTGAAAATTTATGCTATAATAAAACCTGAACTTATTCACTGATGTGTTTTATGCGAAAAATTTATAATGAGGTGACCATACAATGAATGAAAAGGAACTTTACGCTCTCTGGTGTGAAAAGGCAACAGATGACCCCGACCTCCAGACTGAACTTAAGTCCATTGCAGGCGACGATGAGGCTATAAAGGACAGATTCTACCGTGATCTCGAATTTGGTACAGGCGGTCTCAGAGGCGTTATCGGTGCAGGCGCATACAGAATGAATGTCTACACCGTAAGACGTGCTACTCAGGGTCTTGCCGATTATGTAAACGAAGCATTCAAGAACCCTTCCGTTGCCATCTCCTACGACAGCCGTATCAAGTCTGATGTTTTTGCAAAGGAAGCTGCTTCCGTTCTCGCTGCAAACGGCATCAAGGTACACATCTACACCGAGCTTATGCCCACTCCTATGCTCTCCTATGCTGTAAGAGCTCACAAGTGCAGCGCAGGTATTATGATAACCGCTTCCCACAACCCTGCCAAGTACAACGGCTACAAGGTTTACGGAGCAGACGGCTGCCAGCTCACACTGGGCGCAGCTGAGATAGTTCTTAAGAACATCAACAACGTTCCTATGTTCGGTGGCGCAAAGCTCACTGATTATGAAAAGGCTGTTTCCGACGGAATGATAAACTACATTTCCCAGACAGTTATCGACAACTATCTTGATGAAGTGTCCAAGCAGGGTATCCACACCGATCTCGTTAAGACAAGCGGTCTTAAGGTTGTTTACACTCCTCTTAACGGCACAGGAAACAAGCCCGTAAGAGCTATCCTCAAGAAGATCGGCATTGAGGACGTTACCGTTGTTCCCGAGCAGGAATATCCCAACGGAAACTTCACTACCTGCCCATTCCCCAATCCTGAGATAAAGGAAGCTCTTGCTCTCGGTCTCAAGCTCTGCGAGACTGTAAAGCCTGACCTCCTTCTTGCCACAGACCCCGACGCTGACCGTGTTGGTATCGCTGTTCCCTCCGATAACGGCTATGTTCTCTTCACAGGAAACGAAGTAGGCGCAATGCTTCTCGAATACATCTGCTCCGAAAGAACAAAGCTCGGCACAATGCCCGAGGATCCCGTTGCTGTAAAGACTATCGTTACTACCGATATCGCTGCAAAGATATGCAAGGAATACAATGTTAAGCTCGTTGAAGTTCTCACAGGCTTCAAGTTTATCGGTGAGCAGATCGGTTTCCTGGAGGACAAGGGTCAGGAAAACAGATACATCTTCGGCTTTGAAGAGAGCTACGGCTATCTCGCAGGCACTTATGTAAGAGATAAGGACGCTGTTGTTGCATCTATGCTCATCTGCGAAATGGCTGCATTCTACCGCACAAAGGGCATTTCACTTCTTCAGGCAAGAGAGAATATGTACAAGAAGTACGGCAATTACGTTCATACTCAGTCCTCCTTTGTTTGCGAGGGCGCTTCCGGTATGGAAAGAATGAAGGAAATTATGGCAGGTCTCAGAAGCAATACTCCTACTGAGATCGGCGGTCTTAAGGTAACACGCTTTGAGGACTATGCTGCAAGCACATCTGTTGACACCGAGACAGGTGCAAAGACTATGCTCACACTTCCCAAGTCGGATGTTCTTACATTCAAGCTCACCGACGGCGCAAGCGTTATTATCCGTCCTTCCGGAACAGAGCCCAAGATCAAGGCTTACTACACTACTATCGGTAAGACAAGAGAAGAGGCTGCTGCACTGGAACAGACCATTGCCGCTGACTTTGCAAAGAAGCTTGGTTTCTAAGCTGACATCATAAGCTATATGACCGGTATGGGGCAAGGCTTCATACCGGTTTTTTACACATAACACAAAGAATTTGAATGAAAGGACGACCTTATGTCCGCTAAATTAAAATCGGTATATATATGCAGCTCCTGCGGCTATGAATCGCCGAAATGGAACGGAAAATGTCCCTCCTGCGGCGAGTGGAACACATTTGAAGAAGATATAATCGAGGAAGCACCGAAAAAATCATCACTGAAAGCCGCACCCTCGGCACTGAGCGGCACGGACTGCTCCGACAAAATTCGGACCCTGTCCCAGATAGGGACAGATGAGGAGATACGCTATTCCACAGGCGCAGCGGAGCTTGACCGAGTGCTGGGCGGCGGACTTGTGAAAGGCTCTCTCGTTCTCCTCGGCGGCGAGCCGGGAATAGGAAAATCAACACTTCTTTTGCAGATATGCAGCTACCTCGGCGGCGATCACAGCATTCTCTATGTTTCGGGAGAGGAAAGCGTGAGACAGGTAAAGCTCAGAGCCGACCGACTGGGTGTAACAACGCCAAATCTGTATCTGCTCAGTATGACGGACGCTGAATCTGTCTGCAATACAATTATGTCCTCAAAGCCTGAGATAGTCATTATCGACTCAATTCAGACTATGAACATCAAAAGCATAAGCTCCAGCTCGGGCAGCATCACCCAGGTAAGGGAATGCACGAACCTGTTTATGCACCTTGCTAAGGATATGGAAATACCGATTTTTCTTGTGGGTCACGTGAACAAGGACGGCGCTATTGCAGGTCCTAAGGTTATGGAACATATCGTTGATACCGTTCTCTTTTTCGAGGGAGACAGACATCAGAGCTACAGACTTCTGAGAGCTGTCAAAAACCGTTTCGGCTCGACAAACGAGATAGGCGTTTTTGAAATGCTGGACAGCGGTCTTGAACAGGTGGAAAATCCCTCACAGATGTTCCTTTCGGGCAGACCTGTTGGGGTATCGGGAAGCTGTGTAGGCTGCGTTATGGAGGGAACACGCCCCATTCTTGCAGAGGTGCAGGCGCTTGTAACCAAGAGCAGCTATTCTGCTCCGAGACGCACTTCCACAGGCTTTGATTTCAGCCGCCTTGCCATAATCATTGCCGTGCTTGAAAAAAGAGCAGGGTTATTTTACGGAACACTTGATATTTACGTGAACATCGTCGGAGGATTTCGTCTCGATGAGCCTGCCGCTGACCTTCCCGCAGCCCTTGCCCTGTACAGCAGCCTTATGGATATGCCCATAAACGAAAAACTGGTGTCCTTCGGTGAAATCGGACTTGGCGGTGAGATACGCAGCGTTTCAAACATTTCCCAGAGAATTGCCGAAGCTCAGAGGCTTGGTTTTGAAAAATGCATTATCCCCAAAATGTCTCTGAGACAGATCGACCCGAAAAAATACAACATTGGCATCATCGCTGTCTCCAACATACGTCAGGCATTTGATTATCTGAAAAAAGAACGTGAAAAAGGCTGAATTTGTGCAGATATAACAGATTTTATTTGACATAAGTCAAAAAATGTGATATAATATTATATTATATCCGAAAGGAGCACTGCCGCTTTGCACAGGAATACCAAAACAAGCTACAAGGTCGCACTTGGCGGCGTTGTCTCCGCTTTATGCCTTACACTTATGTTTCTCACAGGAGTCTTTCCCCTGCTCAGTATGGCGATACCAATTTACGCAGGAGCACTTATGATAATCGTTTCAACGGAAGTAAACACAAGCTGGGCGTTCGCCGCATATTTTGCGGTATCGCTTCTGTCCCTCTTCCTCACCCCCGACAAGGAAGCCACAACACTTTTCATAATGTTCTTCGGCTATTACCCCATAATCTCCCCGAAGCTTGAAAAAATACACTCAAAAATCCTGCGAACCATATGCAAATTCGGCATATTCAACGCCGCAATGGTAATATGGTACAGGCTCATTATCCTTATTATGGGTGTGTACGACTTTTTCGGAGATTTTTCTTTCCTCGGAGAATACGCTGTTGTGGGTGTAATGGTGTTCATAAACCTTGTTTTTATCCTTTACGACTACACCATTCAGATGATCGAAAATGTGTATATTAAATGGTTCAGACCAACTTATTTTGGCAAAGGAAAGCATAAAAAGTCAGTATAACAAAAAATCCTGCTCACTAAAATCAAAGTGAGCAGGATTTTTTATCCGCTTATTCTTTTTACAGGTCTTACGTATTTCCAGTAACGCTCGCAGTCGTGATAGAAATAAAACACTCTGCCCTGTGCAGTGTCAAGCTCATAGCCAGATGCGGCATAGTCATAATCCTTCATTGCCTGCTCTATTTTCTGCTCAACGGTCTGATTTTGGGAAAAATCAAAGGGACCGTGCTCAAAAACAATGTACTCTCCCTCGGGAACGTCCATTATCTGCATCTGCTCGGGTATCTCGCCGCTGTAATCCGCAGGAAGTCTTACGCCGTAGCTCTCCGCAAGAGGTATCCCCCAGCTGCACATCCTGCCTGTGGGTTCATTGATAAAAGCCATAAGCTGTCCGCTGCCTGCATTGCATTCCGTGCCGCCTGCATCGTCAAGCTTGCCCTTGATGCTGTCAAGAAGTCCGCAGATGGTTTCACAGTCCTGTCCGGGGATCTTGCTCTGCTTTTCCCAGAAATCCCAGTAGCCGATGCTCTCATAGTTTCTGATATGCAGATATTTGTGGGCTGGAATTGTTACGAAATAAACCTTTACATCATTTGCCGAAGCTGCCATATTTGTTCCTCCAATGCTTATAAGATAGCAGTCAAAGGGCTTGATAACAGTTCTCAGCACCACTGGCACGGGCTTGCTCCGGTACTTGCCGGGCGTTACGCCATAGGCTTCCTTAAATGCACGTGAAAATGCTTCGTGACTTGAAAAACCGTGGTCAAGAGCGATCTCAAGAAGCCCTTTCTGAGTGTCCCGAACATCTTTGAGCGCAAAAGCAAGTGAACGATATCTTAGATAATCACGAAAATGCATTCCCGATATCTCTCTGAATTTGCGTGAAAGATAATATTCGGAAAAACCAAGCTTTTTTGAAAGTGCCGAAAGGGTCAGCGCTTCATCATCGCCGTTTTTAATGCATTTGTCCACCTCTTCAACTATTTCCTGTACCGTTTTATACCATTCGCTCATCTTTATCGTCCCCCTTTTTACTGCTCTGCAATAATTATACAGCAGATAACGGAAAAAAGCTTGATATGGATTGCGGAGTTTAGAACCTGTCTTCATAAGAAATGTGTGCGGATTTTCGAGCATAATTTTGTTGCAGACAAGGCAAAAATCCGCAGGCGGGCTGTCGCCCGGCAAGGATTTTTAACGCAGTCTGCGGCAAAATTTGCCGAAAAGACGTGCGCATATGCTTGTGAAGACAGGTTCTTATTTATTTACACGATAAAGCATACAGGGTCTGCCGCCTGTTTCATAATTCATATTGCCCGAAATTTCGCCCTTTTCAAGGAGAAAGTTCATATATCTTCGGACAGTAACTCTTGAAAGCCCCACCTTATCGGCAATTTCCTCCCCTGTGAACTCCGTATCGGGATTTCGTTCAAGGAAATTGCGGACAGTCTCAAGGGTCTGATCCTGTATGCCCTTGGGAAGCTGCTCTATGCTTTTGGAGGACCCGCTGCTCAGAATCGCATCAATATGCTGCTGATCAAAGGATTCAAGGTCGTGAAAAGCGTCCTGCCTGCTCAGGAATTTTTCAAGAGCCTGCTGAAATCTTGCTCCCGAAAACGGCTTGATAAGGTAATCCACCACTCCGAGACGGACTGCTTCTTCAATGGCGGCGCTGTCATTTGCGGCTGTGACCATTATTACCGAAAGGGGAAGATTTTTTTCACGTATCTTTCTGAGCACCTCAATGCCGTTCATCTTCGGCATATAAACATCAAGAATAACAAGCTGGACTGTGTGTGATGCAAGATAATCAAGAGCACTGCTTCCGTCACGGCATACTGCGGCAACGTGAAAATGCTTGTTTTCCGTAACATACTGCTTGTTTATCATCGCAACCATAGGGTCATCTTCAATGATAACAACTTCATACATTGCTTTTTCCTCCTTCATCTGTCAGGGTAACGGTGAATGATGTGCCCTCGCCCTCCTCGGATTCAAGGGAAATCGTGCCGCCGTATTTTTCGATAAGCTCTTTTATAAGGTGAAGTCCCGTTCCCCTGCCCTCGCCCTTGGTGGAGAAGCCGTAGTCATATATCTTTTTTTTGTTTTCGGGAGAAATGCCGTTGCCCGTGTCATCTACCGTGATTATCATTGCGTGGGGCTTTGTGAATATGCCCACGGTAAGCTCCTTGGGCTGCTCATTCTTTTCATTGAGAGAATCCATTGCATTCTCCGTGAGATTTCCGATTATTGTGATAAGGTCGCCCGAGGGAAGAGAAATGTCATTTCTTGAAAGTCTGCTGCCGCCCTCGAGGGAAAATTTGATATTGAGTTCTGCGGCTCTTGCATATTTTCCGATAAGAAGTGCCGCAACGGAGGGGTCATCAATATTTTTCATAATGCCGTGGATAACGGTCTGCTGGATAGATGTAACATTTGTGATATACTCGCAGGCTTCACTCGTTCTGTTCATCTGGATAAGCCCGAGGATAACGTGGAGCTTATTGATGAAATCGTGATTGTTCGCCCTCATTGATTCCACGAGATATTTTACTCCCGAAAGATCCTCCATAAGCTTTGTGAACTCTGTACGGTCACGGAGAATGCAAAGTCCGCCTGTTACATTATCCTGCTCGGTTATGGGGATAAGGTCAGCCAAAATGTCCGAGCCGCCGTCCGAATGAAGAGACAGACCGAGACTTTTTTCACCCTGTGACATCATTTTATCAAGCTGTATCTCGGGGATAACGTCGGTGACTTTTGCAAGCTTTTTATCCTCATCAATGCCCAGCATTTTTTTTGCGGCACAGTTTATATAAATGATGTCTCCGTCATTTCCGAACGCAAGAAGTCCCTCTTCAAGGGATTCAAGAACATTATCACGGACGGTGAACATTGCGCTGAAAATGTCGGGTTCATAGCCCTTTAAAATGCGCTTTATCCTGTCGGAAAGCTTTCTTGAAAGAGCTGCGGCAAGGGTTATTACCGCTGCGGCACAGACTATATGTATTATGATTATGCTGACAACGGTCTTGTGGATATTCTGTGTGAGCATAACGGCGAGAACAAAGCCCGCATATTTTCCGTCATTATCATATATAGCCGCATAGGCACGGCGCTGGGCTCCCGAGGGCCCGATATCAGAGGTGACATAAAAGATGTCGCTGTCGGTAAAATCGGGAACAGTTCCGTCATACCGGGTGCCGATAAGCTCGTGGTTGGTGTGATATATACGCTCATTATCGAGAGCAATAACTGAGATAACGTCGATATTTGTAAGCGAACTTTTCAGGGAGTCAAGATATGTTCCCACCATATTGTCATCATTTGCGGCATTTTGGGTCAGCCTTTCCCTCACTATCTGAGACTGCGCCACCGCCTGAGCGATGTTTTCAAGGTTCTGGTCAAGACGCTTTTTGTCGGTATCAATACTTACAAATATGCTTATTATTGAAATTAGCACGGTCATAACGGTGACAAGGATAAGCTGTGTATCAAGTATCTCACGCTGGATACTGCCCGCAGACCGTCTCTGATGAGATTTTTTTTTCAAAATTACCCACCCCTTTGCATTAATGTAATTATTATAACATAAAAAAGGTGTTTTGAAAAGAGCAAGTAAAAAATAATATGGCTTTTGAAAGTTATGAAAGCGGCGGTGAACATATGGTAAATATCAATTTAAAGCCATTTGGGGCGTATTTCCTTTTTTAAGTTTTTTAAGCGGCGTATGCATTAAATGCGTTGATAAGTTTCAGATGATTGATTTTCTTCTCTGTCAGAGTTACAATATAATCAACAAAGATCGAAAGGATAGATTAAACAATGAATACTTTTGCAAGCCTTATGGAAATGATGATGGTCGTATGTTTCGGAATCTCCTGGCCCCTCAACATAATCAAGGCGTGGAGATCACGCTCCGCCAAGGGCATCAGCCTCCCCTTCTACTTCTTCATCTGGATCGGTTATGTTTTTGCTTTTGTCGGCAAGTTCGTACTTATCCACGCAAACGCTCCTCAGCCCTGGTACGAAACAGTTCACTGGTATGTAATGTTCTTCTATGTTCTTAACATTGCAATGGTAACAACAGGAATCGCCATCTACTTCAGAAACAGAATGCTCGACAAGAAGTCAACAGCTGTTAAGCTTGCACCCGTAACTGAATAATCAACTACACAAACTTCAAGGTCATTTCAAGGAGGATATCATTATGGAAAACGCTGTAAAAAATTCTTATATCTCTAATGTTGGAAACGGAAGAGTTACTTTTATCGGAAATAACAGCACAGCTGCCGCAATGGCTTCTGTACCTCAGGTATATGAGAGAGAAGCTGAGGAATATATGGAGCTCAACGATATCGCTGAGAAAAACCTGGAAGAAAACGGCGTTGTTATTATGGGTTCAACCTTCGCAAAGGAAATGCCCGTAGGCGAGCTCGTTCAGTCCTTCGAGCTTGATTACAATGTTTACAACCGCAGCTTCACAGACCTTTCAATAGCTGATGCAAAGGAACTTTTTGCAGCCTGTGCTCAGACACTTGAGCCTGCAAAGATCATTCTCCAGCTTGGTGAGACCGATCTTGAAAGAGGTTTCAAGTCCGTTCCCGAGCTTATCAAGGAGTACACCGCTCTTGTTAAGGATATCAAGAAGAGAAACCGTTTCAGTGATGTTGTAATTGTTTCCGTATGCGAGAATGCAAACGGCATTCAGCCCGCAGAGTTCAACGCTCAGCTTGAAAAAATGGCTGATGAGCTTGGCTGCAAGTACGCTGACATCACAGAAGCCGCAAAGGACAATATGCCCTCCGTTAAGGCATTCAGCCTTCTCAGAAGATTTATGAGAAACGGCATTTCGTTCTGCGAAGCTATGACAATGGTTGAATATTAATTTAGCTCTCCCCTGTTTTATATAAACATAAAGCCCGCAGTTGTCAGAAGCTGCGGGCTTTATGTTATCTTATAAAGTTAGTGCGTGAGAAACTTTCGTGAACGGGATAATCCGATCTGTCGGCGGTGTGCTTTATGAGCCATGCCATATTCTGTCCGAGAGTTCTCATTGTTTGTAGTCCCTCGGCATCTTTTCTCACGTCATCGGGACATTGACCGTGAACTTGGTTCCAGTACTGCGAACCGACAACATTCATATTGCAGATGGTGAAGTATTTGTTCAGCCTGTCAAATGCTGCACTTGCCCCTCCCCTGCGGCAGGAAACAACGGCGGCTGCGGCTTTTCCCGCAAGCTTTTTTGAATATGTGTAGAACAGTCTGTCAAGGAAACAGCATATCTGTCCCGAGGGTCCTGCGTAATAAACAGGTGAGCCTATCACGATACCGTCAAACTCATCAAGACGTGGACCAAGCTCATTCACACCGTCATCGAATACACATTTGCCTGTCTCAAAGCATTTCCGACAGGCAATGCAGCCTGCAATGGGCTTTTTGCCTATCCAGACCATTTCGGTCTCAACACCGTTAGCGTTGAGTGCTCCCGCAACCTCGGAAAGCGCTGTGAATGTGCAGCCCTCTGCATTGGGGCTGCCGTTTATAAGTACTACCTTGCTCATAAAATCTATCCTTTCATAGCTTTAAGCGGAAATATCCCTAATTTTGTGGGTACTTCTGCTTGATTTATTATTTTAACCCTATATTAGAGAAGTGCTGCTGCGTCCTCGGCAATAAGCTCAGGAGTAAGGCGGTTTTCCTTCATAACGTCAGCTGCATTGTATCTGTCAAGGAACTCCTTTTTAAGTCCATAGTTCAGAACCTTTACATCGGAGCTGCCGTAGAAGCGGGCTATCTTCTCACCGAAGCCGCCGTCAAGTACGCCGTCTTCAAGAGTGATGACAACGGAATGGTCAGCCTTAAGGCTTTCAAGCATCTCTGTGTCAATGCCTGTGATATAATAGGGATTTATGAGAGTGGGCTTTACACCTGTTTTGCTCTCGATCTCCTTTGCAGCCTGCTCACCGAGACCGTAGAATGAACCGAGGGCGATAACTGCGACCTTGCTGCCCTTTTGTGTCATCTCATA
Source organism: uncultured Oscillospiraceae bacterium (assembly GCA_934486875.1). Lineage (GTDB taxonomy): Bacteria > Bacillota > Clostridia > Oscillospirales > Ruminococcaceae > Huintestinicola. The sequence goes on along the minus strand of CAKSPU010000027.1, from coordinate 10,894 downwards.
AGCATTGAGCTTGCTGAAATCCTTAGTGACATTTTTGCCGTCGGAAACCACAGCTGCGGGAACTCTTACGGCAACAGGGTGCTCATTCTGCTCGATCGCCCAGTCAAGAGCGGCAGTGTATTCCTCCTTGGTGTAGGGAGCGATGTAAACGAGATTGGGAATATTGGACATCATAGGGATATCATAAATCCCCAGGTGTGTCACATCGTTCATACCGTAGACGGAAGCGGCAAAAACCGCTATGGCAACGGGGTTATTGTTTATGCAGATGTCCTGTGAAAGCTGGTCATAGGTACGCTGGATAAAGGTGCTGTAAACGCCGTAGAAAGGCTTGCCGCCGTTCTTTGCGATGCCCGAAGCCATTGCGGCAGCCTGCTCCTCGGCAATTCCAACGTCGATAAACTGCTTGCCGGCTTCCTTTCTCTTGTCAGCTGTGAAGCCGAAAACTGCGGGGGTGGCAGAGGTTATTGCGCAGACTTTTTTATCTGACTTTATCTTGTCCATAATGAGTTTGCCTGTGATCGTGCCGTAGTCCTCACCGCTGAAATTGACTGTTGACTTGCCTGTTGCAGGGTCAAAGGGCATACACCAGTGCCACTGCTCCTTGTTTTTCTCAGCAAGCTCATAGCCCATACCCTTTTCGGTAACGATATGAACGGCAACAGGCTTTTTACTGTCCTTTACGCTTTCAAAAGCGGAGATAAGCGCCGACACGTCATTGCCGTTACCGACATAAACATAACCAAGACCCATTGCCTTGAAGAGGTTGCATTCAGCCTTACCGTCAGTTTCTCTCAGAAGCTTAAGATTCTTATACATACCGCCGTGATTTTCGGCAATTGACATATCATTGTCGTTGATGACGATGATAAAATTGCTGTCCATTTCTCCCGCAAAGTCAAGACCTTCAAGAGCTTCACCGCCGCTGAGTGAACCGTCACCGATAACTGCAATAACATTTCCGCTCTCACCTTTCAGGTCTCTTGCCTTTGCAAGACCCGATGCAAGGCTTATTGAAGTAGATGTATGACCGATATTGAAGAAATCGTGCTCGCTTTCCTCGGGATTGCTGTAGCCCGAAACATCATCAAAATGCTCCTCGTAAAGATATGCGTCCTTTCTGCCTGTGAGCATCTTGTGGCAGTAGCTCTGGTGAGAAACATCGTAAACTATCTTATCAACTGGTGAGTTGAAAACATAGTGAAGAGCTATGGTGGCTTCCACCATACCGAAATTCGGTCCGAAATGTCCGCCGTGCTTGCTGAGTCTGAAAAGGAGCGCCTTTCTCATTTCTGCGGCAAGCGCCTTGAGTTCCTCGGTATTGAGCTTTTTTACATCTTTGGGGCTGTTTATTTTTTCAAGATACATTTTAATTACCTCCGTTATATTTGCATTTCTTTTCATCGTCCCAAACAAGTCTGCCTGTTTTAACGGCTTCCTCGTATCGGGATATTTTATAATCAAGCCTTTCAAGGGTCGATTCTATCTGAGCTTTCTGTTCAAGAAGAGAGTTTCTCTGCTCAATAAGAAGCTGTAATCTGGCAGGAATGGTAGAATCCCCATTGCGATAAAGCTTGACATACTCTATCATCGCTTCTATTGGCAGACCTGCGCTTCTCATACAAAGAGCAAGCTCCACCCAGCTTATGTCGGTGTCGGTATAATTCCGTATGCCGCCCGATGTCCTTGTGACAGGGGGGATCATTCCCACACGCTCATAATATCTGAGGGTGTCTGTGGATATGCCGAATTTGTCGCTTACTTCCTTTATGGTCACTTATGTCCATCTCCTTTATTATACCCTGTATCTGAGCCACACCGCACCGCTTTGGAATTTTTGTACGGAATCAAGGGTAAGCGGAATAACGCTGTGTTCCTTATCGAGCCCGTCAAAAAATGCGGGCATTCCTCCTCTGCCGTCAATTCCTGCGCCCATAAGGATACTTATTTCGTCAAGAAGTCCCGCTGTCAGGAATGCGGTGTTGATGACAGGACCGCCGACCACCGCCATACGGGAAACGCCGAACTTATCCGCAAGGATCTCGGAAGCCGCTGCGATGTAAGGTTTCTTCATTTTTTTATCGTCCTTTCGTGAAATATCACTGTGTTCTGCTTTCACAAATATTGTATCACTTGAAGTTAACTCCAAGTCAAGTCTTTTTATGATATTTTACAATTTATTTATAATTATTAATACTTAAGAAAATAAAAAAAGCCCTCAAACGACGCAGATGCGTCATCTGAGGGGTGGTGCCGGTAGTCGGGGTCGAACCGACACGGGGGTTAGCCCAACGGATTTTGAGTCCGTCACGTCTGCCAATTCCATCATACCGGCATAAGGATATTTTAACATATTACGGTTTTCTTGTCAAGCATTTTCTGACATATTTTGCTCTGACACATTCGGGCGATGCGCCGAAAAGCACACCGCCCCGTGTCATTAATATTATTTTACTCGGAAAGGAAGCTTACGAAAGCCTTGTATGTCATATAAACATCAAGCTTTGAAACCACCTCATAGGGAGCGTGCATACAAAGGACGGGAACGCCCACGTCAATGGTATCAACATTAAGGTTTGCGATATATGCCGCAACGGTTCCGCCGCCGCCAAGGTCTACCTTGCCAAGCTCGCCTGTCTGCCATACAACATTGTTGTCGTCCATAAGCTTTCTTACTCTGCCCACAAATTCTGCGGAAGCATCAGATGTGCCTGATTTTCCTCTTGAACCCGTAAACTTTGTAACAACAACGCCGTAGTTGATGAATGCTGCGTTTCTGCGCTCAACAACATCGGGGAAAGTGGGGTCAAAGGCTGCATTTACGTCTGCGGAAAGGCACTCGGAACGGCTGAGAACCGTTCTGCCGTCGCAGCCGAAGCACTCTGCAAGATCATAGATGAAGAATTTGAGGTAAGAGGAACGAAGTCCTGTATTGCCGTCAGAGCCTGTCTCCTCCTTGTCGGTGAGGACAACAACTGCGGTTTTCTGAGGAATATCCTTGCAGTCAAGGAGAGCGGTAAGAGCAGTGTATGCGCAAACCTTGTCATCGTGACCGTATGCACCCACCATACTTCTGTCAAAGCCGATGTCCTTCGCCTTAAGTGCGGGAACGGCTTCGAGCTCTGCGGAAACGAAATCGGCTTCGGTAATGCCGTACTTCTCGTTAAGGATAGCAATGATATTGAGCTTAACCTTTTCGCTCACATCGTCATCTCTGAAAGGACGGGAGCCGATAAGGATATTGAGTTCTTCGCCCTTAAGTATCTCTCCTGCACTGCGCTTCATCTGCTCCTGTGCAAGGTGAGGGAGAAGGTCGGTAACGCAGAAAACGGGGTCGCTTTCATCTTCACCGATGTTAACTCTTACGGAAGTGCCGTTAGCCTTCACGATAACGCCGTGAAGAGCAAGGGGGATAGTTCCCCACTGATATTTCTTGATACCGCCGTAGTAATGGGTCTTGAAATAAGCGGTCTCATCATTCTCGTAAAGAGGATTCTGCTTAAGGTCAAGACGGGGGGAATCAATATGTGCGGCAGCGATATGAACGCCGTTTGCCACAGGCTCTTTACCTATCACAGCAAGGATAACTGCCTTTTTGCGGTTAACATAATACACCTTGTCGCCCGCTTTAAGGGACATATTTTTCTCAAAGGGCTTAAAGCCTGCCTTTACAGCGGCATCTTCCGCAAATAAGGCAACCTCTCTTTCAATCTTTGCGGTATTCATAAAGCTCTTGTAGCTTTCGCAGTATTCATCGCAGAGCTTCATATCCTCTTCGGAGATCCTGAGAACACCATTTTTTCTCTGAATGCAAAGCTTTTCCTGAAGAAGCTTTGCTGCGGATTTTTCTTTTTCCATTAAAATTACTTCCTTTCAGATTTATTTATACAGGTTATTATATGCGTAATATGCATTCATAACCTTTTCTACATAATGTTTTGTTGCGGCGGAGGGTATGTTGTCAAGAGTCCTGCCGTCTGAGGAATATTCGCTGTTTTCAAGCCACTTATTCACATTTCCCCTGCCCGAATGATACGCCGCAAGAGTGGTCTCATAGTCACCGTATTCATCATAAAGGAGCATCAGGAGATATGTTCCGTACTCAATGTTGTACTCCGGCACGAACATATGGTCATAGCTTATCTCTCTGCCGTCCTCCATACGATATCCCACCCAGTCATATGCGTCCTCCATAAGCTGCATAAGCCCTCTTGCACCAACGTCCGACTCCGCCGAGGGGTCAAAGTTGCTTTCGGTCTTGATAACAGCATAAACGAAATTCCTGTCCATATGATATTTGGCTGAATATCGGTCAACGTATTCGCTGTATTTATGAGGATAAATGTAATCCCTGCAAAGGTCGGGTGCCTTGTATATACCAAGTCCCAGCAGGATCACAAGCAGTATCGCAGGAAGCGGATTTTTTTTCTTTTTCCTGTGTATGGCTTTATCCGTTTGCTTTGGCATTATAATACTCCTTGATCTTGCCTGCGACCTCCTCAGCCTTTGCGGCGAGAACGTCGGGAGTTTTATTGTTTATTATTACAAAATCCGAATGGTTCACAAAAAAATGCTCGGAATACTGGGATTCAAAACGCTTTTTTGCCGCTTCGGGAGTGATACCGTCACGGGCGATTATCCTGCTCATTCTGATGCTTTCATCGGCTGTGACGCTGATTATAAGGTCGCACAGGTCATCTGCATTGGCTTCAAAAAGCGTGGGGGCATCAAGAAGAATAAGCTCTCTCCCCTCCTCGGAAAGCTCATCTATGCGGCTGATTATCCTGTAGATGATGTAGGGATAGATTATTCCGTTCAGCTGCCTGAGTTTTTCTCTGTCGGAAAAAACGATGCTGCCGAGACGCTTTCTGTTGAGAGTTCCGTCAGGATTTATTATGTCGCTGCCGAAGGCTTCTGAAAGCTCTGTAAGACAGGGCTGCCCCTTTTCGGTGACCTCCCTTGAAATGATGTCCGCATCAATTACCGCAAAGCCGTTCTGTGAAAACACACGGCTAACGGTAGTCTTTCCCGCACCGCTCTGACCCGTAAGACCGATCACCCTTGCACGTGTGCAGTTCAAAGGTTTATCACCTCAAATCCTGCGGCTCTGAGCAGTCGGTTGTAAACCGCAAGTCCAACGCCTGTCTGTGCGGGACATCTTGCATATACCTGCTCAATGCCCATATCATCAATGCTCCTGAGAACGGCAAAAAGCTTTTTCGCCTGCTCCTCGGAGGTATCACCGTAAGCAATATATGCATAGGGAAAATCCTTTGCATCGGAATCAAATATCATCGAGCATACCTTGTCACCGTTATGCTCCGAAACATATTCGGTAAATTTATCCATACTGCCGCAGAGTATGGTGACATTTGCCTTGGGAGAATAGTGCTTGTACTTCATTCCGGGAGAAAGCACCCTTTCACCGTCGGAGATCTTCTCGGTAACGCCCTTTGCACACAGCGCATTTTCCTCGCCAACAACGCCCTTTATATCCTCAAGGGACACAAATCCGGGACGGAGAAGCCTTACCTTTCCGTCACTGTCAAAGGAAACAACTGTGGATTCAACGCCAACTGCACAGTCGCCGCCGTCAACGATAGCGGGTATCCTGCCGTTCATATCCTTATAAACGTGCATTGCGGTAGTGGGGCTGGGGCTTCCCGAAAGATTTGCGGAGGGAGCCGCAAGAGCACAGCCGCTTCGCCTGATTATCTCTCTTGCCACTGGGTGAACAGGGAAACGAATGCCGACGGTATCAAGTCCTCCGCTTGTGGTCATAGGAATGATGTCCTTTTTGGGCAGCACCATTGTGAGTGGTCCCGGCCAGAACGTCTCCGCCAGCTTCAATGCATTTTCGGGAACATCGGTCACATATTTATATATGTCGGAAAACTCGCCGATATGTACGATAAGAGGATTGTCCTGGGGTCTGCCCTTTGCCTTGAATATTTCCGAGACTGCACTGCTGTTGCGTGCATCTGCGGCAAGTCCGTAAACGGTCTCGGTGGGTATTCCCACAACTCCTCCGTCACGAAGCAGCTTTGCCGCTTTGTCTATATCTTCATCGGAGGATGAAAGCATCTGTGTATCGTAATTCATAGTTATTGCTCATTCCTTGCTCATTCATCGCCCTGTGCGGAAAGCTTTGCAGCCTGATCCGCCGTTGCAAGAGCGTCGATTATTTCGTCCATATTGCCGTTGAGAATATGTTCGAGCCTGTATATGGTAAGACCTATCCTGTGGTCTGTAACACGTCCCTCGGGGAAATTATAGGTTCGTATCCTTTCTGAGCGGCTTCCTGTGCCCACCTGAGAACGTCTGTCGGAAGCGATCTTGTCATTCTGCTCCTGAGTAAGCCTGTCGAAAAGGCGGCTTCTGAGAATTTTCATCGCCTTGTCCTTGTTCTTGTACTGGCTTCGCTCGTCCTGACACTCGACCACAAGTCCTGTGGGGATATGGGTAAGTCTCACGGCGGATTCGGTCTTGTTTATGTGCTGACCGCCTGCACCCGATGCTCTGAAAACATCAGTCTTGATGTCCGTCGGATTTATTTCAAGCTCGACCTCGTCCGCTTCGGGAAGAACAGCAACTGTAACGGTAGATGTGTGGATACGTCCCTGTGACTCGGTCTCGGGGACTCTCTGAACACGGTGGACACCGCTTTCGTATTTGAGTCTTGAATATGCGCCGTCGCCCTCAATGCTGAATGAAATTTCCTTATAACCGCCAAGCTCCGTGGGATTTGCATTCAGTATGTCTATTTTCCAGCCGCGTGCTTCGCCGTACATCGAATACATTCTGAAAAGAGAATTTGCAAAAAGTGACGCTTCATCGCCGCCTGCACCGCCTCGTATTTCAATAATGACGTTTTTTTCATCATTTGGGTCCTTGGGGATAAGCAGGATCTTCAGCTCTTCGGAAACCGATGCTATCCGCTCCTCGGCATCATCAAGCTCTGCCTTTGCAAGCTCCTTCATTTCCTTGTCGCTGCCGCTTTCTTCAAGAAGCTCCTTTGCGCCGTCACGGTCATTCACAGCCGATGTGTATTCCCTGTACTTCTCAACTATAGGAGTAAGGGCTTTGTATTCCTTCATAAGCTTTGCATAAAGCTCATTGTCGCTGATAACGTCGGGGCTGCTGAGCTTCCCGCTTATTTCTTCAAATCTCTCTTCGGTCAGTTTCAGTTTCTCAAACATCGTCAATCCTCGTTTTCATCACGGCTCACAGCCTTGATGTTCTTTTCAATTTTGCTTCTGGGAACCATAAATTCGTGTCCGCAGCCTGTGCATCTGAGCTTGAAATCAGCCCCTGAACGCAGAACGGTCATCTGCTTTGAACCACAGGGGTGTGTTTTTTTCATTGTAAGCAGGTCTCCCACACGTATATCCATAAGCTGCCTCCCGTACAAAATTACATTAATAAATTTATTATACCACATTTAACCTTTGTTGTGCAACTTTTTTTCGTTTATTTTGCGAATAATCATAAAAATACAGAAGCTGCATATAAATCGCTTGGATTTTTTGTTTATTTTAACAACTATTATTTCGGTATGTTTATTATCACGCTCTGCGGGGCAAACTTTATCTTGGAAAGACATTTGAAAGGATATGAGACTATGAGGATCACAGCGCAGTTTGATTCGGTAGATGATGCGGAATTTGCCGCTTCGGCGGTGAGAAGCCTCGGAGCGGGGATATTTGATGTTTCCCTGACAGAGCGCCGCCAAAAAGTCCACAGGGACAGCAGCTTTGCCCCTATGGGATTTTTCACGAACCTGAACACAAGCAGCTTTCAGCCTGTCACTCCCCTTGCGGATATTGCTGTTACGGACACCGCCGAAAGCGTAAGCGTCTCTGCGGCGGTGGATATCATCTGCCGTCCCTCTGACGCAAAAAAAGTTGTCTCCGCTCTGATGAACAGGGGCGGACACAATATCAAGGCAAGATAAAAATGCGGACTGTCTTTTTCGTAAGGCAGTCCGCAAGCTTTTTATATTTTTATATATTTACAGTTTACAGTCCCGCAAGCTCGCTCATCTGCTCCTTTACGGCAGGATATATCTTGTCATAAAGGCGGAAGAATTTCTCGTAAACGGGAACATTTTCAACAATAGGCTCTTGGACCTTGTCAACACCGCAGATGACCTCGCAGGCTTCGGGAACACTCTTGTAAACTCCCGCACCAACAAGTGCAAGAATAGCCACGCCGAGGGCAGGACCTTCCTTGGAAGATGCTGTCTTAACGGGGCAGGCATAAAGATCGGCAAGCATCTGTCTCCACAGAGGTGAACTTCCGCCGCCGCCGCAAGCCATCATATCAGAAACATTGATGTCCATTTCACGGCATATCTCAACACAGTCTCTGAGGGAATATGCAACGCCCTCCATAACGGCTCTGAGCATTTCCTTCTTGGTGTGCATTGCTGAAAGTCCGAAGAACATTCCTCTTGCGTTGGGGTCAAGGTGAGGAGTGCGCTCGCCCATAAGATAAGGAAGATAGAGCAGTCTGTTTGCACCTATGGGAACAGTTTCGGCTTCCTTGTCCATAAGGTAGTATTCATCAACGCCCATATACTTTGCAGTTTCCTTTTCAGAGGAGCAGAAGTTGTCTCTGAACCATTTGAGAGAAAGTCCTGCGCCCTGAGTAACGCCCATTATATGCCAGGCTCCGGGAACTGCCGCACAGCAGGTATGAACACGCCCCTTGGGGTCGATGGATACCTTTGATGTGTGAGCAAAAACAACTCCGCTCGTGCCTATAGTTGTGAATGCTCTGCCGTCCGTAACAACGCCTGTTCCCACAGCAGCGGCAGCATTATCGCCTGCACCGCCCACAACGACTGTGCCTGCCTTAAGACCTGTGAGCTCGGCTGCCTTTTCGGTGATAACGCCTGTTACCTCGCAGGATTCATATACCTTTGCAAGCATTGACATATCAATTCCCAGCTTCTCGCAGACCTCCTTGCTCCAGCAGCGGTGAGGAACGTCAAGGAGCTGCATTCCCGATGCATCGGAAACTTCGGTCGCATACTCGCCTGTGAGCATAAATCTTATGTAGTCCTTGGGGAGGAGAATATGACGGCATCTTGCGTAATTCTCGGGCTCCTTGTTCTTTACCCAGAGTATCTTTGCGGCAGTCCAGCCTGTGAGAGCGGGATTTGCGGTTATCCCGATAAGCTTTTCCCTGCCGATCTTTTCGTTCATTTCACGGACTTCATCGGCAGTTCTCTGGTCGCACCAGATGATAGATTTTCTGATGACATCATTGTTTTCGTCCAGCATAACGAGTCCGTGCATCTGACCCGAAAGACCAACGCCAACAACGTTTTCAGCAGATACACCGCTCTTTGCGATAACGCCCTTTATTGTGTTAACAGCTGCATTGTACCAGTCTGCGGGATCCTGCTCCGCATAGCCGTTCTGAGGCTGATACATAGGATATTCTATTGTCATTGAAGCGATAACATTTCCCTTTTCGTCAAAGAGAACGGTTTTAGTACCGCTTGTTCCAAGGTCAACGCCGATAACGTATTTCATTTATTCATCTTCCTTTTTTTATTAGTCTTTTTATCGGAAATCTTTATTATGCCCACAAGGATATTTTCCCATATGATCGGTATAAGAATGCGCAGCAATGTTAATATTGCAATAATCACTGCCGCAATTAATGCGATCCTGCCGAGGTTCGGGAGAATAATCTCGGTTATGAACCGCTTTAAAATATCAATTATGTCAGAAATGTCCATAGCTTACTTCACAGCCTTTTTGCAGTAAAGAAAAGTCTCGGGAATTTGTAGATGACCTCTCCGTTTTTCTGCATCGGCAAAAGTTTTTTCAGAGCTGCGATTATGTCTTTCTGAAAATCTGCACACTGCTCATAGTTAAGCACCGCAAAATACGGACGGAGACCCGTTCCCTTGTACCATTCAATAATATCCTCATATGAGCCCATTCGGTGATAATAAACGGTTTCCCATATGTTAAATTCATTGGTGAGGTCGGAGAGAATATCGAAATATTCCTCCGCTGCCAGTATCTTTATTTTATGAACATCATCAAAAAGCCCACGCCATTTCGGAGTGTCGGAAAGCTCTCTCACCACCGCATAAACTGCAAGGTCATATGACACAGGAACCTGAACAGCCAGCACTCCCCCGTCATTTAACATTGAAAAGAGCGCAGGGATAAGCCTCTTGTGATCGGGTATCCACTGTAAGCAGGCATTTGAGAAAACAACATCAAATTTTCTGCCCGTGTCCATATCGGCAGAGATGTTCATTTTTTCAAACCTGAGAGAAGTGTCCTTATACTTTTCCCTTGCAGCTTCAAGCATATCCTCCGAGCTGTCAACGCCAAGGATATCAGCGTTCGGGAAACGTTTCAGAAGATTTTCCGTGCTGTTTCCCGGTCCACAGCCAAGGTCAACTATAGTTTTGGGCAAGTCAAGCTTTATCTGTGCCGCAAGCTCTTCCGAGGGACGTGTTCTCTCATTTCCGAAGCGCATATACTGCCTGCTGTCCCATTTCATAAGCTGTGCCTCCATTTACAAGTCAGCCCCCGTAAAATACAGGGGCTGACAGATATTGGATTTTATTATCAAAGGCTGAACATAATGTTGTTGAGGATAGCCTCCAGCATTTCCTGTCTGCCGCTTGTAAGGGAAGCTGTTACCTCGCCCTTTTCAAGTGCATACTTTTCAAGGTCAGCAAGAGTAGCCTTGCCGCTGATGATGTCTGCGCCGATGCCTGTCTTCCAGGAAGCGTAACGGTCATCAACAAACTTGTCAATTCTGCCGTCGTCAATGATCTTCTGAGCGATCTTAAGACCAAGAGCAAAAGTATCCATACCTGCAATGTAGCTGTGGAAGATATCCTCCATTGTGTAGGAAC
>CAKSPU010000026.1 GCA_934486875.1 uncultured Oscillospiraceae bacterium | reverse complement strand
CCCTTGGAGGGACCCATTACGTGTCTGTGCTTGCCCCAGAATGTGAGGTCAGGAGACTGAGAAATGAACATATCGCCGAAAGGAGTATGACCGCTGTCGGAAGGACGGCTCATCATCATATACATACCGTTGATCTTTCTGGGGAACATAACGCCGTTTCTGTTGAAAGGCAGGTAGGAGTTTTCAAGCTGCTTGAAGGTTACGAAGTCCTCAGTGATAGCGATACCGATGGTAGGCTTCCAACCGTAAGCGTTGCACCAGGTAACGATATATCTGTCCTCACCCTCGAGCTTGCAGACTCTGGGATCGTAGCCGTACTGCCACTGACCAACCTCGGGAATGTCGCACTCAAAGTGGATTCTCTCCTCGTTGATATCCCAGTTGATACCGTCCTTGGAGAAACCAACGTGAAGCTCCATATTACGCTCTCTGTCATCAACTCTGAATACGCCTGCGAACTTGTAGTCGCCCTTTACAAAAGGAACAACAGAGCTGTTGAAAATGGAGTTTGAAGGCTCTCTGTAGCCGTTAGCCTTCTTGACCATAATGTGGTCACGCTTGATGATAGGGTTAGCGTTGTAGCGCCATACAATATCCTTGCAGCCCTCGGGCTTGTCCATCCAAGGGATATTGGGCATTGATACACCGTTTACGATTTTTGTTTTCATTGGGGAATACCGCCTTTCATTATAATAAAGATAAAATGGTTCAACACACGTTTTATCTGTGCTGTTCAATGTAATAACTATACCAAATTTACGCCCGTTTGTCAATAGTATCAGTATTGACATTAACAGTCATTTAATTTTGTTACATATGCACAAATTCAGCTCATAATGCAGCAAAACCGACCCTATAAGCCGCAGCAAAGCCCTTTTTAAACGTTATCGTGCCTGATTTTTGACTAACAGACTTGCTTTATCAAGACAAACAGACAAATATTTCTATGCATCTTGAACAAATAAGAGCCTTATAATTTTACACATACCTGTAATTAAATTCTATTTTAACTTAATTTAACTAATTTCAAGTTAAAATTAATCTGTAAAGATATAAAAAAAGTTCCTCTCCGAATTTATCAGAGAGGAACTAATACTATTAAATCAGCAATCAGTTGTTGCCCTTGGCCATAGCTGCAACTTCCTCAGCGAAGTTATCAGCCTTCTTCTCGATGCCCTCGCCTCTTTCAAAGCGAACATACTCAACAACACTGATCTTTCCGCCGAGAGCCTTAGCAGCGTTCTCAACGTACTTGCCAACTGTAACCTTGTCGTCCTTAACAAAAGCCTGCTCGAGGAGGCAGTTCTCGGAGTAGTACTTGCCAACCTTGCCCTCAGCGATCTTAGCTCTAACCTGCTCGGGCTTGGAAGCCATCTTGGGATCCTCAGCCATCTGAGCCATAACGATAGTCTTTTCGTTCTCGAGAACCTCTGCGGGAACGGACTCTCTGTTGAGGTAAGCAGGATTCATAGCTGCAACCTGGAGTGCGCAGTCCTTACCTGTCTCAAATACCTTGTCAGCAGGGAGGTCAGTGTCAAGCTTGACCATTACGCCGATGCTTCCGCCGCCGTGAACGTAAGGAACGAGAACGCCCTCAAGTCTCTTGAAACGACGGATAACCATATTCTCTCTGATCTTGATGAAGAGATCCTGAAGAGCCTCTTCAACAGTCTTGTCGCCGCCGCTGATAGTAGCAGCCTTAAGAGCGTCGATGTCAGCAGGGTTCTTCTCGATAACAGTCTTGGCAACAGCGTTAACGAAAGCCTTGAACTCGTCATTGTTTGCAGCGAAGTCTGTCTCGATGTTAACTTCAACAACAGCACCTACATTGCCCTCAACGATAGAGGTAACGATACCCTCAGCAGCAACTCTGCCGCTCTTCTTAGCCTGTGTAGCAAGTCCCTTTTCACGGAGAATGGTAACTGCCTTTTCTGTATCGCCGTCAGCTTCTTCAAGAGCCTTCTTGCAGTCCATCATACCGACTCCTGTTGCTTTCATAAGTTCCTTGATCTCGGAAGGTGAAACCTTTGCCATTTTAAATTCCTCCTGTATTATTATATCCGTTTATACCGAAATTTGGGCAGACGTTATTAATATAAAGTCTGCCCGAAATCTGTAAGATTTATAAGTTACAATTACTCAGCTGCTTCTTCGGAAGCCTCTTCAGCCTGTGCAGACTGCTGCTCGCCCTGTCTGCCCTCGATGATAGCGTCAGCCATTGCGCCTGCAATGAGCTTAACAGCTCTGATAGCGTCATCGTTACCGGGGATAACGTAATCAGCATCGTCGGGATCGCAGTTTGTATCTACGATAGCAACAACGGGGATACCGAGCTTCTTAGCCTCGGATACAGCGATCTTTTCCTTGCGGGGGTCAACGATGAAAAGTGCGCCGGGGAGCTTCTTCATATCCTTGATACCGCCGAGGTACTTCTCGAGCTTTTCAATCTCGAGCTCAAGCTTAACAACTTCCTTCTTGGGAAGGAGGTTGAATGTGCCGTCTTCCTGCATAGTGTGGAGCTGCTCAAGTCTTGCGATTCTTCTCTGAATGGTCTTGAAGTTGGTCATCATACCGCCGAGCCATCTTGCGTTTACATAGTAAGCGCCTGCACGGAGAGCCTCTTCCTTAACGGAATCGCCAGCCTGCTTCTTTGTGCCTACGAAAAGAACATTGTCGCCGTTTGCAGCAACGCTCTTGATGAATGCATAAGCCTCATCGAGCTTCTTAACAGTCTTCTGAAGGTCGATAATGTAGATACCGTTTCTTTCAGTAAAGATGTAAGGTGCCATTTTGGGGTTCCATCTTCTGGTCTGGTGACCGAAGTGTACGCCTGCTTCGAGAAGCTGCTTCATTGATACTACGCCCATTTTAAAAATCCTCCTGGTTAATAAAAATAAATTTTTCCTCCGCCGTGTTTAACTCGGCTTTTATTCCCGAAAACGGAAACACCACCGCCGAAAACTCCGACGTGCGAATTGCTTTAATATTATACCATACATTTTCCCGTTTTTCAAGAGGCATTTTGTCCTTATCCAAACAAATTATCATCATCATTTTTGTTCATCTTATACAATTTGCCGCTGTCGGTGGAAACCAGAACCGTGTCAGTGCCTATCCTCTCGATATCCGAACAGGGGATCACGATATTATCCTCCCTGCCCATAAGTCCCATCATACGTGACCTGCCGTAGATCACAAGGGAGAGTATCTTCCCCTTTTCCGTGTCGATTACAACGTCATCAATAAAGCCTATCCGTTCGCCCGTTGCGGTGCTTATGACTTCCCTTTCCCTCAGCTCGGAAAACGTGCATTTCATACACACACCCCCAAAAATAATAACCGCCTCATATATGCATATGAAGCGGCGGGGCAGATTATTCCGTGTCAACAGCTTCCTTTTTTATCCTGAAAATAATCCTGAAAAGACCTGCAAGAAGCTTCGGGCTCTTCACCACTACCATTTTCATAAAACGCACCTCCGAATTTATTGGCATAGTTCATATTATTCGCAAAATGCGGTTTTGACACATTATTTTTCAAGAATTACAAGAATTTTGCCCGTCCTTACCTCTATTTCAGCCGTATCGCCGATAAATTCATTGCTTACACCAAGCGGGAAATCATAAGTGAGCCTCAGCTCGCCGCTGTATTTGAGATCCTTCTCCCTTATCTCCGCCGCCTCCGTGAGAGCAAAGACCGAGAGATATTTTGCCCCGTCCCTGTGAAGCTTCACCGTTCCCTCGCCGTACACCCTCATAACGAAGCCGTTTCCGAAAAGCACGCCCTCTCCCCCATTGCTCTCAATATACGCAAGGGTCTGCACAGCCGCAGCGGTATGACCCATTCTTCCGCCGTCAGCGCCGTATATGCAAAATGTTCGGCAGCCCTTTTCAAAGCCCGTTTTCACCGCAAGCATAAGGTCAGTGTCGTCCTTTTCACGGGGAGCTCTGAAGATCTCGCAGTCATCGGGGAGAATGCCCTCCCAGCTGTCAAAATCCCCGAGGATAAGATTGGGCTTCACGCCATATCCCAGACAATGGCGGTATCCCGAATCAGCCGCAATAACATATGCATTTTCGGGAATTTTCACATCGACGCTGTTCATATCCGCTCCGCCGAAAATAACGCATATCATTTTCCGTTTATCTCCCATTCCTTGATATTTTTGGCTTCCTCATACATTTCGCAGTAGCTTTCGTGCCTTGAACGGGCAATATCTCCCCGCTTCACGGCTTCGAGCACCTCACAGCCCTTTTCCTTGATATGATTGCAGTCCGCAAACCTGCATTTGTCCTCATATTCCTCAAATTCCCTGAAACAGTATTTCAGCTTGTCCTTTAATATGACCGCATACTGCATCGTCTCAAAGCTTGAAAATCCCGGAGTGTCCGCAGCATAGCCGTCAAAAAGCTTATAAAGTCTTGAAACACGGGTGGTATGTCTGCCTCTTCCAAGCTTTCGGCTTATCTCGGCTGTCTTTATTTCAAGCTCGGGCGCAAGGTGATTTAAGAGCGTGGATTTTCCCGCACCCGTATTTCCCGTAAATGCGCAAATCCTGCCCCTTATGTTCTCCCTGATGATATCAAGTCCGCTGTCATTGTCATAGTCGCAGACCACCACGGAAATGCCTATTTTTTCGTATATCTCGGGAATTAGCCTGTTTTCCTTCAGATCGACCTTAGTAACGGCGATAACAGGCTCAATGGACTTGTATTCGCACACCGCAATGAACTTGTCAAGCAGCGTCAGATTTGGTGCAGGCTCACAGGTGGAGACCACGAACACCATAACATCAAGATTTGCAAGTGGCGGACGGATAATGCTGTTTTTCCGCTCCTCGATCCCGCTTATAACGCCGTCCTTTATGATGCATCTGTCCCCTGCGCAGGGGGAAAAGCCGTCTTTTCTGAATATCCCCCTTGCTTTGAGCTTCAAAAGCTCCCCGTTTTCGTCCTCCACCGTGTAAAGTCCCCCAAGGGATTCGAGAATAAGTCCCTTTGTGCCCTTATCCATAACATCTCTCCTATAAAACAGGCAGGAAAGACATATGCCTTACCTGCCCGTAAAAAACTTAATAGCTGTTTATGATGCTGTTCCACCAATCTTCGTAATTGTTGTTGTCAATAATGTCTGCGCCGCCGACAGGATCGGAGAAGGTCGTTCCCTGATCAAAGGGTGAATCAATGCTCGGTGCCTGCGTTTCGGTGGGCTCGGGAACGCCGAACATTGTTACAAGAATGTTCTTGTCAAATCTGACCTCGGAAACTGTCATTGTGGTGAAATCAACGTTGTATTCGCCGAGTATCTCGGTGTTGCCCTTGTCGTCAGCCACCTCCACAACGGTTTTCTGAGTATCGCTGCCCTCAACGGGAATGGAGATAGTGGAAACATATCCGATATTGTCAACGGATATGGTGCCTGCCATATTTCCGCCCACATAAGCGTTGAATACAGCCTTGCCCTTTAATCCGTCGGGAACTGCAAAGGTAATGTTCACAGCCTGCTTGGGAGCCTTGCCCGTGCTGTATGTGAGAGTTACGGACTGGTTGGGGCTTACAATATTTGACTTGCCCTCTGCATCAAGAGCGGGAATGCTCTGAGCGATAACGGTGTCAGCCTCTTCTGCGGAATCCTCGGGCTGGAGCTGAACGGTAAAGCCCTGCTTTTCAAGGGCAGCCTTTGCATCGTCCTTGTTCTGACCGATGAGATTTGGCATAATAACGTCATAAACTTCAGGTCCCAGGCTCACGTACATAATTACGGTGGAATCTATCTCCACCTCTGTATTTCGCTCAGGCTCGGTCTTTATAACAGTGTTCTTTTCAGCGTCACTGTTCTGCATAACGATGCTGACCTTAAGCTTCTGACCGTTTATCATACTTTCGGCAGTGTTTGCTTCAAGAGAATAAACATTCGGCACCATGACCATCTGAGGACCCTTGCTGACAATAGCCTTGACCTCAGTGTTGCCCTTTACGATAGGCGCACCCTCCTTGGGTGTATGGGAAATTATATAACCCTTGGGTATCTCGGAATCATACTGCTCGCCGCCCACAACAAGGGTAAAATACTCGGCATAATAGGTCTTGCAGTACTGATACTCATGACCCACAAGATTTACCATAGGCTCGGTAGCTTCGTTGCCCACAATGTTATTCAGAATGACAACGGTTATGAAAACCATAGCGATAATGACCACCGCCGCAGCGATAGCGGTCAGCGTCACAACGAAATATGAGGACTTTGAAACCTCTCCGTCATCATCGTCATCGTAATCGTCAATATCCTCGTCCTCGTAAACTTCCTGTTTGGATTTCTTGGGCTTCGTTTTTCTCACCTCGTCCTTATAGACCTTTTTGGGAGCTTCTTCTTTGAATCTGTTTGCGGGAACAGTCGTGCTTTTCTCGGCACTCGGAGTTTCGGGGCGCTTGAAATACTGGGTCTTTTCAGCGTCCTCCTGACCTTGGTCAAAGCTGTATTCAAAGACAATGCTCGGGTTCTGCTTGAACTCCTCGATGTCCTTTATCATTTCCGAAGCGGACTGATAGCGCTTGGAAGCGTCTCTCTGCATAGCTCTCATAACAATGCTTTCAAGTCCCTCGGGGATCGTGTTGTTGATAGCTCTCGGGGGCTTCGGAGTGCTCTGCATATGCATAAGGGCAACGGCAATGGGAGTGTCCGCATCAAAAGGCTTAACGCCCGTGAGCATCTCATAAAGCATAACGCCCACTGAATAGATATCGCTCTTTTCATCGGTGACATCGCCTCTCGCCTGCTCGGGACTGATGTAATGAACGCTGCCGATTGCCTTGTCGGAAATGGTCTTGCCCTCTTCCCTCGCAAACCTTGCGATGCCGAAGTCCATGACCTTGATAGTTCCGTCAGGGAAAAGCATAATGTTCTGGGGCTTGATGTCACGGTGGACGATTCCCCTGTCGTGAGCGTGCTGCAAGGCTCTCAGGATCTGAATTATGAAATGAACGGAGTCCTTCCACTTCAGAACGCCCTGCTGCTCCATAAACTCCTTCAGGGTAATACCGTCGATATATTCCATAACGATAAACTGAATGCGGTCGCTGAAGCCCACGTCATAAATCCTGACGATATTCGGGTGACTGAGCACTGCGATCGCCTTGGATTCATTTCTGAACCGTCTTACGAAATCGTCATTGTCTGCAAATTCATTTTTCAGAATTTTAACGGCAACAGTTCTGTTTTCAACCAGATCCACAGCCTTGTAAACGTCCGCCATACCGCCGATGCCGATAAGCTCGGTTATCTCATAGCGGCCGTCAAGCTTCTTGCCGATATTCTTATCCATCTGATCCACTCCGTTTAAACTCGGATAAACCGATTATTTCATAACAGCCGCAGTGATGTTGTCACCGCTGCCGTTGTCAAGTGCATTTTTTACAAGAGCCTTAGGGAGCTCCTCGGGAGAGAGGTCCTTAGTCATACGGAACATCACGCCCTCATCGCAGTAATTCGATAAACCGTCGGTGCAGAGGATCACTGCGCCGCCCTGAGGAAGCTCGTTCTCGAAATAATCGGGCTCCACATTCTCGGCAACTCCCACCGCACGGGTTATAACATTGCGCTTCGGGTGATTTTTCAGTTCCTCCTTGGTAATGTCCCCCCGTTCATAGAGGTTCATTACCATTGAGTGATCCTTCGTTATCTGCCGTATCTCGTGTGTGACAAGATACGCACGTGAATCTCCCACGTTCACCGTATGTACCAGCCCGTTCCTTATCAGGCAGGCAACGCAGGTGGTGCCCATACCGTTCCATTCGGGAACAGCCGAGCCAAGGTCATATACAACAGCATTGGCGGTCTTTACCGAAGCCACAAGGAGATTTCGTATCTTGTTGATGTCAAAATCGCTCCTGTAGCTTTTGATTATCCGCTCCTTTATGATGGCAGCGGCACGGCTGCTGGCTTCCCTGCCCGCATTGGAGCCGCCCATTCCGTCGCACACCACGGCAAAAACAGCGTCCTCCAGTACAGCACTGTCAACGCAGTCCTGATTTTCGGAGCGTCCGTTTCCGATATCGGTGTGAGCATAAACCATCATACTGTCTCAGTCCTTTCCGTGGTATTTCCGCTATATTTCATATTCCCGCCTGAGCTGACCGCAGGCGGCATTTATATCCGCACCCAGAGTGCGTCTTATCGTCACATTCATTCCAAGCTTTTCAAGCCGTTTCATAAACTGCTCCACCGATTTCCTGTCAGCGCTGTAGCTGCGCTCCTTTATCTTGTTCACAGGGATAAGGTTGATGTGGCAGTTCATTCCCTTAAGGAGCCGTGCCAGCGCCTCTGCGTCCGCCGCTGAATCATTGACACCGCTTATAACAGCGTATTCAAAGGAAATACGCCTGCCTGTTTCGGCAATATATTTCCTGCACGCAGCGATGAGCTCGTTTATGTCCCATTTCCTGTTCACGGGCATTATCTCGCTCCTGCGTGCATTATCCGCAGAATGGAGGGAAACCGAAAGGGTAAGCCCCGTTTTCAGCTTTGCCAGATCGTTTATCCCGGGTACAATGCCGCAGGTGGAAAGGGAAACGTGTCTCAGGCTCATATTTCTGCCCTTGGGAAAGCTCAGAAGCTCCAGGAACCTGATAACATTCTCATAATTATCCAGCGGCTCACCGATGCCCATAAGCACAAGGCTGTCAACGTGCCGTCCGCTGTCCTTTTCCGCAAGGTATATCTGCATAAGCATTTCCGAGGGGGTGAGATTCCGTCTGAATCCCGCAATGGTGGAAGCGCAGAAATTGCAGCCCATTTTGCAGCCCACCTGAGTGGATATGCAGATACTGTTTCCGTGCTTGTAGTCCATAAGAACGGATTCCACGTGGTTCCCGTCGTCAAGCTCATAAAGATATTTTATCGTATTATCTACACAAGATTCAAGTCTTTTGACAATATTTAGTCGCTTTATATAAAATTTTTCAGAAAGTTTTGTGCGAAGTTCCAACGAAATGTTAGACATTTCTGAAAATTCCGTAACTTTTTTTACGTGAAGCCAGTTAAATATCTGCTCCGCACGGAATTTTTTCTCTCCCATAGCGTCAAGCTCTATGATGATCTCATCGAGAGACAGGGATAAAATATCAAGCTTTTCAGTCTCCACGGGAGCCTTCCTTTCTCAGACGGCAGATGAAAAAACCGTCTCCGCCGAAATCCTTTGCAAAAACTGCGGTCATAAATTTTCCTTTGAAAAAACTGCCCATTTCCCCGGGAAATCCCTCCCCGTGAAATTCGCCGTGCTTTTCAAGAAATGCTTCCACAACACGCTCATTTTCATTGATATTCACCGTGCAGGTGGAATAGACGAGCAGTCCGCCCTCTTTTACATATTCAGCCGCCGCCGAAAGTATCTCAAGCTGTACCCTCGGCAGCCCGTCAGCATCGGAAAGGGGCTTGTAGCGTATCTCGGGCTTGCCCCTGATAACGCCGTAGCCGCTGCACGGAACATCGCAGAGCACCCTGTCCGCCATTGGCAGACTGTCATTATGTACCCTTGCGTCATTGGTCATTGTTTCAATGCAGTGAAGCCCGAGACGTTCTGCGCCCTGCCTGATAAGACCCGTCCGCTTCTCGTGAAGCTCGCAGGCAATTATCCTGCCCTCGTCATTCATAAGCTCCGCCATTGTAAAGGTCTTGCCGCCGGGGGCAGCGCACAGGTCAATGACCGTCTCCCCCGCCTTCGGATCGACCGCCTTGCAGCAAAGCTGCGACGAATAGTCCTGAGCGTGATAATTTCCCGCCCTGAAATCTTCGTCATTCTCCACATCACGGAGATTCTCACAGATGACTGTGTTTTCGTCAAGGGGGCTTACATATGCCCTCACACCTCTCTGCGAAAGGCTTTCCGCAAGGACACTGCCGCTTGTTTTCATCGTGTTTGCCCTGAGTGTGCATATGGAGGGGAGCAGGGCATTTTCAAGGAGCGACACCGCATTTTCCTCGCCGTACCCCTCGCATATGCGCCTTACAAGCTCCTCGGGGCAGGAATACTCAACGGACATCTTTTTGTATTTGTCACCCTTGACCTCGGGAATTTTCCTGCCGTCCCTTATAATGTTTCTCAGCACCGCATTCACCATTCCCGCAGCGGAAGCCTTTTTCAGCTTCTTCACAAGCTCTGCGGACTCGCTGACAGCGGCGCTGTCGGGAACATTATCCATATAAAGGAGCTGATATGCCCCCATCATAAGGGTTATCCTCACCTGCTTGTCAAGCTTGCCGACAGGCTTTGAAAGGTATTTTGAAAGGAGATGCTCAAGAGTTATCCGCCTTTCGACAACACCGTAGAAAAGCCTTGCCGCAAACGCTTTGTCACGCTCCGAAAGAGAGCTGTCCTTAAAAACGCCGTCAAGGGCAATATTTGAATATGCACTGCCCTCAACTCTGTCAATGAGCCTGTAAGCGGCAAGTCTTGCGGACATAAGATCACTCCAAAATCAAATTTATCTTCTTCGTCTGCCCGAGATCGCAAGCAGACGTATAAGGCTAAGAAGAGCGGAAAGCATTGCCGCAACATATGTCATTGCCGCAGCTGTAAGCACACGTCTTGCGCCCTTCATCTCGTCATCTTCAAGGAAATGCGAAGAGCGGAGGGTCTTCAGTGCCCTGCCGCTGGCATTGAACTCAACGGGCAGCGTTATCGCCTGAAAAAGCACCACCGCACAGAAAAGCAGTATTCCCGCAGTGATAAGGAAATCCCGGGACAGCGCAAGTCCGAGGATAACAAGGGGCGTGGAAAGGCTCGAACCGAAGCGTGTAACGGGGATTATAGCGTTTCTTATCTTAATGGGGAAATACCCCTCTGCATACTGAACTGCGTGACCCGCCTCGTGAGCAGCAACGCCCACAGCCGCAACTGTGGCACTGCCGTAAACATCGTCCGAAAGGCGGATAACATTGGCTGTCGGGTCATAATGGTCGGTAAGACTGCCGCTTATATGCTCGATGCGGACATTTGTAAGACCGTTCCTGTCAAGTATCTCACGGGCAGCGTCCGCACCCGTAAGACCTCTGCTGTTTCTGACCTTGCTGTACTCAGAGAATGCAGATTTTACCATTATCTGCGCAACGATGCTGAAAATTATCGCAGGGATAAGAATGATTATAGTGCTGTCCCAGTACATAATATCTCTCCTTAAAGCTTATTTCCTCTCAGGTAATCGGCTGTTTTCATTCTCTTTCCGCCCTCTGCCTGAACCTCGGTAAAGGTTATGCCGAAGCCGTCGCCGCAGACAACGGTGAATTTATCCTTGTCGCATATTTCTCCCGCAGAGCCGCCGTGACGGATACCGTCAAGCTCGCTGCGGTAAATTTTAAGCTTTCTGCCCGCAATATTCGCCACCGCACAGGGCCAGGAGGAAAGTCCCCTTATCCGGTCGTGTATCTCCTTTGCGGACTTGGTAAAATCAATGGGGCAAAGCTCCTTAGTAAGTCTCGGAGCATAATTTGATAAGCTGTCGTCCTGCTTTTCGGGGTGAACATCTCCCGACTTTATTGCCTTAACGGTGTCAAGGAGCACCTTTGCGCCAAGCTCGGAAAGCCTGTCGTGAAGCTCATCGGCAGTTTCGTTTTCGCCTATCTCAATGGAGTCCCTGATAAGCATATCGCCTGTGTCAAGCCCCTCAGCCATTATCATAGAGGTAACGCCTGTGACCTTTTCGCCGTCAAGTATGCACCACTGGATAGGTCCTGCGCCTCTGTATCTCGGGAGCAGTGAAGCGTGGATATTTATGCAGTAGGTCTTGGGGATATCGAGTATCCTTTTGGGCAGTATCTGACCGTATGCCACCACCACGATAAGCTCGGGAGCAAGCTCTTTTAAAAGCTCATATGCATTATCGGCTTCCCCACCCTTTTTCATACTCACGGGCTGATACACGGGGATATTCTGTGAGACCGCATATTCCTTGACAGGAGGCGGGGTCAGCTTGTAGCCTCTTCCCTTGGGCTTGTCTGGCTGAGTGAATACAGCCTTCACATTTTCGCCGCTTTCAACAAGCGCCCTGAGACAGGGAACGGCAAAATCGGGAGTACCCATAAAAACAATATCCATTATGCTCTGCTCCTTTCCGCAGACGGCTTATCTGCGAGCCTTTTTGACCTTTACCTTTTTGCTTCCACGCTCCTGAACGTCCTCAGGGCGGACAAATTCCTCCACCACATCAGTGAAGAGCTGACCGTCAAGATGAGCGTTCTCGTGACATACGCACTGAGCGCCAAGATCCTCAAAGCATTCCTCATACCAGTTTCCGTTTCTGTCCTGCGCCCTGAGAACAACGTGCTTGGGGCGGGTGACATATCCCCACTTGTCGGGGCAGGAAAGGCAGCCCTCCATAACACGCTGCTTGCCGCTCTGCTCCTTTATTTCGGGGTTGATCGCCTCAATTTTTCTCATCTGCCGGGTCTCGGGGTCTTCGAGGTGCATTATGAAAATGCGTCTGCACATTCCCACCTGGGGACCTGCAAGACCCACGCCCTCTGCCTTGTCGAGAGTTTCGTGCATATCGTCAAGGAGAATGTGAAGCTTCTCGTCAAACTTTTCAACAGGTCTGCATTTTTTTCTGAGAATGGGGTCGCCGTCAATATATATATTGCGAAGTGCCATTAAAATTATCCCTTTCTGAAATTATTACAGCGAATGTCGTTGTTTACAGCGATAGTCACTGTTTACAGCGATAGTCACTGTTTAGAGTGATAATCACTGTTTACAGTGATATGTCGCCGTTCATATCAATGTACACCGATATCCCCCGAAATTCGGGGAGCTTGGCGGTGTCCGTCCTGATTCCACTGATAAAGTGCCTGAAAGAAGCGTTGTTGCGGCATTTTATTATAATACGGTATCTGAATTTTCCGTTTATTTTTTCAAAAGCGCACTTTGAGGGGCCGAGAACTCTCACCGGCATTTTTTCGGGCAGAGCTTTTATCCTCTCGGCTATCGTTCCCGCAAAAAGGTCGGCAGCAGATGATGTTTTCCCGTCATCTTCCCCCGAAAAGCCAACTGCACAGATGTCGCAGAATGGCGGATATATGAGCGCCCTCCGCATTGCGATCTCCTGCTCGTAAAAGGCAGTGTAATTCTGCTCGGCGGCAAGATTTATAACGTAATGGTCGGGGGCATAGGTCTGGATTATCGCCCGTCCCCTTGAATTTCCCCGTCCGCTTCGCCCCACCACCTGCGTGATAAGGGAAAACGTCCGCTCATAGCTTCGGAAATCCCCCGAATAAAGGGACTTGTCCGCATTCAGCACCCCCACAAGGGTTACATTGGGAAAGTCAAGACCCTTGGCTATCATCTGAGTGCCCACCATAATGTCATATTCGCCGTTGCCGAAAGCCGTGAAGCGCTTGTCATAGGCGTATCGGGAATAGGTGGTGTCAGCGTCCATTCTGAGTATCTTTGCGTTCGGAAAGAACTCCGCAAGCTCGTCCTCAAGGCGCTGGGTACCCATACCCGTGAGTTTCAGCTTTGAGCTGCCGCATTTGGGGCAGCTGTCAGTGTAATCCCGGCTGTAGCCGCAGTAGTGGCAGATAAGGCGGTTGTTTATCTTATGATAGGTAAGGGGTATGCTGCAATTGGGGCAGGACACGGGTTCCTTGCACTCATTGCAGGTTATAAACGTGTGATATCCTCTGCGGTTGAGAAGCAGAATGGACTGCTCCCCTCTTCGGAGATTGTCGTTTATCCCGCTTACAAGCTCCTCGCTCAGCACCCTGCCGCTGCCTGTCATATCAATTATCTCAGCCTTTGGCATTGCCGCCTTTTCATTCGGGTCGGCGCTGTATCTCTCGGGCATTGCAAAAAGCTTTGTCCTGCCCTTTTGGGCGCTGTAATAGCTCTCGATGGACGGCGTAGCCGAAGCGGTGAGAAGCACGGCATTGTGATATAAGCATCTCTGTGCCGCAGCGTCCTTTGCGTGATATCTGGGGCTTGATTCGGATTTGTATGTCCGCTCCCCCTCCTCGTCCATAATGATAAGTCCGATGTTGTCAAGAGGGGCAAAAACAGCGCTTCTCGTGCCCACAACTATCCTGCACCGACCCGACTTCACACGCTTGTACTCGTTGGATCTCATTGACAGTGAAAGTCCGCTGTGGAGCACTGCGACCGTTTCACCGAAAAGTCTGCGGAAGCGGTTAAGGGTCTGGGGGGTCAGGGATATTTCGGGAATGAGCATAATAACGTTTCTTCCCGATTTTAATGTGTGGTCGATGAGCTTTGCAAAAACAGGTGTCTTGCCGCTGCCCGTAACGCCGAAAAGAAGCGCCGATGCAGGCTTGTGCTCATCTATCATACGGGAGATGCCGTCAAAGGCATTCTGCTGGCAGCGGTTCAGCGTGATATCATCAACATTGTCCCGCTCCGGAGCTTCGGGAGCCTTCAGAACTTCGTAATCAAAAAGCTCCGCCGCTCCGCTTTTAACCATATTTTTCACTACCTGAGCCGTGCAGCCGCACATATAGCAAAGCTCCCTCACCGATGCACAGCCCTCACGCAGCAGCACCTCCGCCGCAGCCTTCTGCTTGGGAGTGAGCTTTATATCCCTTTCGGAATACTCGGGGGTGAGCCTTACCATACTTACCGTATCGTCACGCACCCTCTGCTTTGCAAGGTCTGTCTCTTCGAGAAAGCCTTTTTCCATCAGCTCGGCGGCAGATCCGCCGTCCTCGGAGATCATCATAGCAAGCTCGCCGCCGTCATCGGTCTCTGAAGCCGAAAGATACAGCCCCATAGCCTTTTCGGACAGCTCGCCCTTTTTTGGCTTTTTTGATGAAAGCCTGTATTTCTGAACAAAGCTTACGCCGAGACCCGGAGGGATAAGAGTCCTGAACGCCTCGTAATAGGTGCAGAAAACCGTTTCCCTGAGCCATAAAAGCAGCCTCAGCTGTTCATTGCCGATAATTGGCGTTTTGTCCACAACGGAGCTTACCGCCTTAAGCTTCTCTGTATCCTCGGTATCGGGACAAACCTCAACGATTATCCCCACCCTGCGCCTGTCGGAGCGGCCGAAGGGCACGATGACCCTTGAACCGCAGACAGCCTTATCCGCAAGCTCTTCGGGGACGCTGTAGCTGTATGCCTGATCGAAAGCAAAGGAAGTGCCGCTCACGCCCACACGGACAGATAAACCGTTCACTGTTTTATCAATATGTTCCCTCGGTGGACTTTCCGGGCTTTACGGAGGGGTCCTCAACAATGGAGAACTTCCTTGCCGCAAACTCGTCAACAGCAGTCTTTACGGGCTTTTCCTCGAGAGTCATATTCTTCTCGGAAAGCTCATCAGCTATCTCTCTTGCACGCTTGGCAATGCCGATAACAATGGAATAATAGCTTTCGCCGTGGGTAGCGATCTGATTCATAGCAGGTCTTAACATAACGCAAAACTCCTTTTAAAAACGTATTTTTATATTATAACATATTTTTATGAAAATTGCAACCGTGATCTATTTGCCGAGCACCCTGTCAATAAGGTCTTTGGAGTGCTTGACCGTGAGCTTTTCTGCTTCAACAGCCTTAATAAATTCCGAAACGGCAGTGTCAAGGTCATCATTTACGATAACATAATCGTAATTGTAAGCCTTTTCGATCTCGCCCCTTGCCTCGGCAACACGCTTTGCGATAACGTCGGCAGTTTCGGTGCCACGCTTTTCAAGCCGTTCCTTCAGAGTCTCCACAGACGGAGGCAGGATAAACACGAACACAGCCTCGGGGCAGCTCTGCTTTATCTTCATAGCGCCCTGTACCTCGATCTCAAGGATAACGTCCCTGCCCTCGGCAAGCTTGTCCTCAACAGCCTTTCGGGGCGTTCCGTAATAATTGCCGCAGTACCGGGCATACTCCAGAACTCCGCCCGAAGCGATGAGCTTTTCAAAATCCTCCTTTGAAGTGAAGTGATAGTTCACTCCGTTTACCTCTCCCTCTCTTGGCGCACGGGTGGTCGCCGAAACGGAGTAGTAGAAGTTATCGTTTTTCAGAACCTCCGCAAGAAGCGTGCCCTTTCCGCAGCCCGAGGGGGCGGAAACAACGATAAGAAGTCCCTTTGACATATTTATATCAATCCTTTCAGAGCGTTTGTTCACTCTCATTTTCATCTTCCGCAGCCGTTGGGATATCCCCCGCACGGCCTGCAATAGATGAGGGCAGGACTGCCGACAGGATAACGTGGTCGCTGTCCATAACAAGGACGGATTTGGTCTTTCTGCCGTAGGTGGCATCAATGAGCATACCTCTGTCCCTTGCGTCCTGCACTATTCTTTTTATGGGTGCAGACTCGGGGCTCACCACTGCGATAAGCCGCTCCGCCGAAACTGCATTGCCGTAGCCGATGGGAATAAGCTGCATAAAAATGTCTCCTTATTCGATATTCTGTATCTGCTCTCTTATCTTTTCGATCTCGGATTTGAGATCAACGACTATCTTGGTAACAGCGATATCCTGCGCTTTTGAACCGATAGTGTTGGCTTCACGGTTAAATTCCTGAATGAGGAAGTCAAGCTTTCTGCCAACGGGCTCGTCAAGTGCCAGCATATCTCTCAGCTGACGGATATGGCTCTTAAGTCTTACGGTTTCCTCCGCAACGGCGGTCTTGTCAGCAAAAATGGCAGCCTCGGTAACTATCCTCTGCTCGTCGATGTTCTTGTCCGCAAGCACCTCGCAGAGCCTTGAATAAAGCTTGCTGCGGTAATTCTCGGCGGATATGGGCGAAAGCCTGTCCACCTCGTCCACAAGCCTTTCGATGATGTCGGCACGCTCGAGAACGTCCTCTTTCATCTTAAGTCCCTCTGCCTCACGCATAGCGACAAACTTTGAAACAGCTTCGTCCGCAACGGTCCTGACACTGTTCCATATCTGCTCCTCGTCATCGGCAGTCTTTCTCACGGTGAATATGTCGGGAAGCCTTACAAGCTGGGAAAGGGTCAGGTCATCTGCAAGACCGAGCTCCTCGCCCACGCTGCGCAGAGCGTCAACATAGCCCTTTGCCACAGCCTTGTTTATCTCGATAAGGGTGTCCGCAGCTTCAACGGCGGAAATTGACACGCTTACCTCCACCTTGCCCCTTGATATCCTGCCGTTGAGAAAGCTTTTTAGCTTTTCCTCAACGTATCCGTAGGCTCTGGGAACTCTGGCGGAAAATTCGTAGTAGCGGTGATTGACAGAGCGTATCTCAACGATGATATCCCTGCCGTCGATGATCTGTTCGGCTCTGCCGAAGCCTGTCATACTTTTTATCATAATGGGTTCCTTTCATCGGGAAAAGTCTCCCGAAATCGAAGTTATCGGATAACGCAACGGCAAATCCGTCCGCAGCCTGCGTATGCTTTGCCATAGCTTATTTTATTATACCATAGTCTCCCATATAAATCAAGGTTTTCTTCATAATTGTTCATAAATATATTACAATCAGGCAATACATTTACAGGTGCAGTGGGTTAAAATTAATATGTATAATTATATTCACAGATAATATGCTGTTTAGTCTTATATTGAAAGGACGATAATCTTGAAAGACGGATTTATCAGATGTGGCTGTGCAGTTCCCGACCTTAAGGTGGCAGACTGTGCATACAACGCAGAAGAAATAATAAAAGCGGTAAAGGAAGCGGCTGCAAATGAATGCTCTCTGCTCACCCTTCCCGAGCTGTGCATCACGGGCTACACCTGCGGCGATCTTTTTCTCTCAAAGGTGCTCCTTGAAGGCGCTGAAAATGCCCTGCTCCATATCCTTGAAGAGACAAAGGACACCGACATCATCTTTATTGCAGGTCTCCCCCTTGCACACGCAGGAAAGCTATATAACTGCGCCGCTGTGTGCCTGAACGGTCGTGTACTCGGCTTTGTCCCCAAAAAAAATATCCCCAATTACTCGGAATTTTACGAAGCCCGCCACTTTACCTCTTGGGACGGCGACTTTGAGACAGTACCCGTTATCCGCTTCAATACCGTTATGGGAAGTATGACCTTTGCTTCATACGATGACACAGACTTTGTTTTCGGCGTTGAGATATGCGAGGATCTGTGGGTGCCCTCCTCCCCCTCCGATGAGCTTGCAAAAAGAGGGGCGCTCATCATCTGCAACCCCTCCGCTTCCGATGAGGTCATAGGCAAAAAGGAATACCGCCGCAAGCTTGTGGAAATGCAGAGCGCAAAGCTCGTATGCGGATATGTCTACACCGACTGCGGCTTCGGCGAATCCACTCAGGATATGATTTTCTCGGGTCACAGCCTTATCTGCGAAAACGGCAGCCGTATTGCCGAAAGCAAGCCCTTTGAGGGTGGCATTGTTTACGGCGACATCGACCTTGAAAGGCTGTCCGCAGAGCGCCGCAGAATGTCCACCTATCCCCATACCGAAAATGCGGGAAATGAAAGATATTTCAAGCTGAAAATCCCCGACATAAAGCTTAGCAGACATTTTGCGCCTATGCCCTTCGTTCCTGCCGACAGAAACGACCTTGCCGCACGCTGCGAGGAGATACTCACTATGCAGGCAACAGGTCTTGCCACACGTCTGCGGCATATTAACGGAAAGACCGCCGTTATCGGACTTTCGGGCGGTCTTGACTCCACCCTCGCCCTTATCGTCACCGTTCACGCCTTTGATATGCTCTCCCTTGACAGAAAGGGCATAATCGCCGTAACGATGCCCTGCTTCGGCACAACAAAGCGGACAAAGAGCAACGCCCTTATCCTTGCGGAGGCTTACGGTGCATCTATCCGTGAGATAGACATTTCCGCCTCTGTCCGTCAGCATTTCAAGGATATCGGTCAGAGCGAGGACATTCACGATGTATCCTACGAAAACGGTCAGGCACGTGAGCGCACACAGGTAATTATGGACATTGCCAATATGACAGGGGGAATAGTTATCGGAACGGGCGACCTTTCCGAGCTGGCGCTGGGCTGGGCGACCTACAACGGCGACCATATGTCGATGTACGGCGTTAACTGCTCCATACCCAAGACCCTTGTCCGCCACCTTGTTTCCTATGAAGCTGACAGGAACGACGGACAGCTTTCCGATGTCCTGAAGGATATCCTTGACACCCCCGTATCCCCCGAGCTTCTCCCCCCTGCCGAGGACGGAACCATTTCCCAGAGGACCGAGGATATCGTAGGTCCCTACGAGCTCCACGATTTCTTCCTTTATTACACCGTCCGCTGCGGATTTTCCCCGAAGAAAATTTTCCGTATCGCAAAGACCGCTTTTGCGGGCACATATCCCGATGAAGTCATTCTGAAATGGCTCAGGACATTTACAAGAAGATTTTTCAGCCAGCAGTTCAAGCGCTCCTGTCTCCCCGACGGTCCCAAGGTGGGCTCTGTCACACTTTCGCCCCGAGGCGACTGGAGAATGCCCTCAGACGCTTCGGCTGCTCTGTGGATAAAGGAGCTTGACGATATAACCTTGCAATAAATCGTCGGAAAGGAGCATTTTATGAAGCTCAGAGAAATTTCCCTGCGTTACCTGCGGGGTCAGAAAAAGCACACGATAATGACGATGATCGCCATTATTACCGCCACCGCCTTTATGACGGTAATGCTTGCGGCAGTGTCTGTATACCGTGCCGCCGCCCTTAACGTTTGCAGGGAGGAGAACGGTACATATCACGTTGTTTTCAACGGACTTGACAAGGATCAGCTGGTGTCGCTCCGCAGTATGGATATTTTCGGTGAAACGCAGATATACAGCGTTTCCTCATACACAAGCAGCACCGATGTGGATTACGGACAGATGCGGTCAGAAGATGCACAGATGGAATACCTGCTTTTAAACGGCAGTCCCGTTGATGATGTTTTCCTCCGCTTCAAGGCAGGAGAGGTCACTATGCTGCCCCAAAATATGAACACGGTTTTTGAGGGCAGGCTTCCCGAAAAGGACGGAGAGATAGTTCTCAGCGCACAGAGCACATATCTGTGGGGCTATCCCGAGCTTGGGGATACCGTTACGGCACAGCTCGTTACCTGCAAGGCAAAGTCAGACACGCCACAGAGCGTTGAGGGAATACCGCAGGAGATCGCCGATGCCTTTGACATCACCGATGTTTCGGACATCAGCTTTACGGTTGTGGGCTTTTCCGAAAACAGCAACATCGTTGACTATTCGGACACCCGCCTTAAAGCATATTCGACCAAAACGGACAATCTCCTTGCCCGTTTCTCCGACAAGACCAACGATCTTTACTGGGATATGCACTATGCTTTCCAAGATGCAGGCTATGAGATAGACGATTTCAGCTACGGTCTCAATCAGGAGCTTCTTGACCTTGAGGGCAAGGGCGTTACCGCAAAATTTTCTCAGGCAGTATTTTTCGGAATAGTTTATCTTGTGATACTCTTCCTTATGTTCTGCGTAAGAATGGTAATAGACAACGCCTTTGAGATCTCCTCCCGTGAAAGGATAAAGCAGTTCGGACTTCTCAAAGCCGTGGGCGCATCGGGCAGGCAGATCTTTTCGCTGGTAGTCTGGGAGGCTGTTTACCTGGCAGTTCCCGGAGTTATCATAGGAATACTTCTCGGAACGGGCTGTGCTGCGGGTCTTTTCGGCATTGTGAAGGATCTCCCCTATCTCTCTGACAGCTCCGCAAATTACGATATCAGAGATATGCTTGTTTTTGATATAAGACCGTATGTATATATCTCCTCCGCTGTCATCGGCGTGCTGTGGGTAGTTATATCCGCCGTATCCACGGGTATGCGCTCAATAAACTCATCACCCGTGGAAGCGATGAATGCTGCGGGAAAGCGTGACAAAATACAGCTCCCGAAGCACCCCTCGGGACTTGAAAAGGGCAGGAGCTTTATCGGTGCATACTCCGCTCTCAGCATCAAGCGGAACAAGAAAAGATACATCATAACAATGGTGTCAATGGTAATGAGCATTGTGCTTTTCACCACATTTTCCTACGGTGCGGAGCTTGCAAATGACAAGATAACCACCGAGTTCAACGAACAAAGAGAACCGAACGATTTCGTCATTGAGACATATACGCTTAGCCCCGAAGCTATCCACGACAGGACGGACAAAATGCTGTCCACGGGATATTTCGGGAATGTTCAGTATGACTGCGTTCTGAAATTTTATCTGACAAATGACATTCTGAATATGACCGAGGGCACTCCCGCATATGAAAACGGCGCTGTCGTTGCGGAAGTACACCCCGTGAGCCGTGAGACCTTTGAAAAACACATTCACCCCGACAGCGGCATTTCCTACGATGAATTTGAGCAGTCGGGAACTATCCTCATAGACCCCGTAATGAAGGACAAAAGCGGCGCAGAGCTTTACACCTTTGTTCAAAGCGACACTCTCCCCGAAGCCATTACCGCCCAGCCCTTTATCGAGAGTATGATAGCTTTCCTCGACCCTGTTACGATGAGCACAGCGGGAACATATTCCACCGACCTGCGCACATATTACTCCTGCGGCGATATAGCTTCGGCAGTTATGGCGGAAGCACCCTTTGAGCAGCTGGTGGCACAGCTCGGTATCGACAGCTCCTCATCTCAGGTGGAGTACAACGGTCAGTGTTACACCCTGTTTTCAAGGACGATTTACGCAGATGCTGTAAGCGGAGTGGAAAGCGAAGCAAGAAATTATCTTACCCGAAATTTCTACGGTGACTTCACGGACAATGCCGCAGATATGGCAAAGGCATTTTCAAACCTCGGCATCGTCAGGACCGTGGGATATTTTGCGGTGTTCATAATCTCCCTCATAGCGGCGGTGAACATCGTGAACATCATTTCTTCAAACGTTATGGGCAGAACATCGGAGCTTGCGATGCTCAGAGCCTGCGGAATGTCTGATAAGCAGCTCCATAAGCTGGTTCTTACCGAAAGCCTTATCTATGCGGCTCTTGCAAGCTTCTCATCGCTGCTCGTGACAGAAGCGGCAGTATTTATAATCCAGATACCTTTCAAGACCCATTTCAGGGATCTTGATATGGAGGATCTCGGACTGAAAATGTCCGCAGCAGCACCGCTCAAATATATCCTAATCGCAGCAGCGGTATCGTTCATCGTTGCGGCGGCGGCTTCTTATGTTCCTGCAAGACGGATAATAAAGTCTCCTATCGTTGAGAATATAAGAAATTCCGAAAATCAGTAAAAATAAACAGCCCGTTCGATGTGATACCGAACGGGCTGTTTTATACTAATTCTCGATCGTTCTATAGACAAAATCGACAGATAGAATAAGTTCAGTCAAGGAAAGCGACCGCAGACAGGCTGTCGCCTGACAAGGGAGCTTGACGCAGAATGAACTTATTATAGCCGAGAGTTTGTCTATAGGTTGAGCGAGAATTAGTATTATATTAGCTCCAATATTTTTATGACCGTAAAAACCACAGCGGCTGTCTGCAAAAGGATCATAACGGGAAGTCCTATCATAAACCGCTTGTGGAGGGTCTTGTGCCTAATTGACCTCATTGTGATGTACATTGCCGGAGCTCCCCCGAGAAGCGCCGCTCCGAACAGCTTTTTCTCAGGCACACGCCTGCCCCCTTTTTTCGCAAGGCGCTTGTCTGAACAGGTCAGCATAATGCTGTAAAAGCTTATGACAAGAAAATATATAAGCACACCGATAAGGAAATTTCGGGATAAAACAAACTCTTTCATCACTTTTTCCACGTTGCCTTTGAAAACAGCAGGAGCATCGGGAAAAGCTCCAGTCTGCCCGCAAGCATATCAAAAATAAGCACAAGCTTGGAGGGAGCGGAGAAAAAGCCGAAATTACGTGAGGGTCCGACCGCTTCAAGTCCGGGACCGATGTTATTTATGGCGGCACTGACGGCTGTAAAATTGGTTATAAGATCGTGACCGTCAATGGAAATCACCGCAGCCGATGCCATAAACAAAAGCACGTAGCAGACAAGATAGCTGTTTACCGAGCGGACGACCTCGTGCTCTATGGGCTTGGAATCCATTGTTATTTTTTTGAGCTGCTTTGGGTGTATCATTACCTCAAGTTCCTTGGCAAGGCCTTTGAAAAGAATTATTATTCTCGTTACCTTGATGCCGCCGCTGGTGCTTCCAGCACAGCTTCCCGTAAGCATAAGCAGCACGATTATCGTCTTGGAAAGCTGGGGCCAGAGGTCAAAATCAACGGTGGAATAGCCTGTGGTGGAGATTATTGAGGCAACGGTGAATGACACGTTTCTGAGAGTGTCGCCGAAGGTATCATAAAAGCCTCTGAGATTAAATGTGATAATGGCGACCGCAAAGAAAATTATACCGAAATAGACTCTTATCTCCTTGTTGAAGGCTTCCTTTATCCTGCCTGTAAGGATAAAATAATAGGAGCTGAAATTTATGCCGAACATCAGCATAAATATCGTCACGACTATCTGAATGTAAGGCGAATAGCTTGCCATACTGTCATTTTTAATGCCGAAGCCGCCTGTTCCCGCTGTGGCAAGGGCGGTGTTCAGAGCTTCAAACACGCTCATTCCGCCGAAAAGCAGGAGAACAAATTCAATGAGGGTCAGAACGAAATAAATGGAATAAAGTATCAGTGCCGTGGTCTTTACCCTCGGCACAAGCTTGCTTACCGACGGACCGGGGCTCTCCGCTTTCATAATGTGGATATTTTGCCCGCCGCTCAGGGGGATAAATGCCATTATAAACACAAGCACACCCATTCCGCCTACCCAGTGGGTGAAGCTGCGCCAGATGAGAATTGCTTTCGGAAGATGCTCCACCTCTGCAAGAATGCTTGCTCCTGTGGTGGTAAAGCCCGAGACCGTTTCAAAAAGTGCGTCGATAAAGCTTGGGATAGCTCCCGAAAATACAAAGGGCAGGCAGCCGAAAAGACTGAGCACTATCCAGCTCATCGAAACGATAACAAAGCCCTCACGGGAATACAGCTCCGTGTTTTTGGGCTTTTTCAGTATAAGCAGCCCCCCTGCCGCAAGGCAGACTGCCATTGACAGAAGTATGGCGAAAAAGCAGTGCTCGCCGTAGATAACAGCGGTCACAAGGGGGATAAGCAGGAACATTGTCTCGAAAACAAGTATCCAGCCGAGGAAATATTTTATCATACGAAAGTTCATATGTCCTCAGCTCACCCCTTTTTCAGAACATCGGTGATATCGTGGAGCGCCATTATCTCGGAAACGATGACCACGGCATCTCCCGGCATAAATTCATCGTGACCTCTGGGGATAATGACCTTTCGGTCACGGAGTATCGCCGCAACAAGGACATTTTTCTTGAAGCTGAGCTCGCTGAGGGGTATGCCAACAATTGGCGACTGCTCCTTGATGATGAACTCCGCCGCCTCGACCTTGTCCTTGATAACGCTGTAAAGGGTCTCAACGTTGCTGCCGATAGTGTTTTTCATCGCCCTGACGTAGCGGACGATGCTTTCGGCGGTAATGTGCTTGGGATAGATTATAGTGTCAAGGTCAAGCTGATTTACCACCTCGTCAAAGTCGATACGGTTTATTTTGGTGATGAGCTTGCCCTTGCTCTTATTTTTTGCAAAAAGGGACAGGAGGATATTTTCCTCATCAAGATTTGTGAGTGCCACAAAGCCGTCGGTGTTTTCAAGTCCCTCTTCAAGAAGTATCTCCTGATCCACTGCGTCGCCGTTTATGACCGTGACATCGGGGAGAGTGGTACACATATCCTCGCAGGTCTTAAGGTCTTTCTCGATGACCTTTACAGCAATATCGGAGCGGAGGAGGATATCCGCAAGATAATGGGTTATCTCGCCGCCGCCGACCACCATAACGTCCCTTACGGAACGCATTTTATACTTTATTTTATTAAAGAAATCATTTGCCTTTCTCGGAGAAGCCACAACGGAGATAACGTCCTTTTCACGGAAAACGAAATCACCGTTTGCTATGTATGCTTCGCCGTCACGCTCGATGGTGCAGATGAGGACATCGCATCTGAGCTTTGTGACCACTTCCTTGACAGCCATATCCACAAGGGGGCTGCCCTCGGGGAGACGGAACTTTATAAGCTCCACCCTGCCCTTGGCAAAGGTATCGATTTTAATGGCTGATGGAAATCTCAGTATCCGGGCAATGTGCTGCGCCGACTCATACTCGGGATTTATTATCATTGCAAGACCCAGCTCGTCCTTTAAAAAGCGGGCTTCCGAACTGTACTGCGGGTTTCTTACACGGGCAATGGTATGGCAGTTGCCGGCTTTTTTGGCGATAAGACAGCAGAGAAGATTGAGCTCGTCAGAGCCTGTAACGGCTATGAGCAGGTCGGCTTTGTCAACGCCTGCCTCCCGCTGGATATGCTGTGTTGCGCCGTTTCCCACCACGCCCATAATATCGTGGCGGCTGATGACCTCGTTCACCTTTGGGGCGCTGAGGTCGATTACCGTAATGTTGTTTCCGTCGTTGTTAAGCTGGACTGCAAGGGTCTGTCCGACCTTTCCGCAGCCGACGATGATTATATCCATAATGCAGCTCCTTTGTTATGTCACAAAAACACCTGTGACTCATATGTACATTCTATACCATTTCACTGCAATTGTCAAGGTTGATAAGGCACAAAGCGTAAAGAGAGCGTAAAAACAAGTCTATGAAATTAACAGAAAATTTATATTTATTGGTTGAAATTTTAGAACATTAGTGCTATAATATATATTATTAAACGTTTCCGCACAGTGATTTTACGCATTATTCCGGCAAAGAATTGACATTAAATGTCAGAAAAATGCAGTCAATTCCCCCTGCAATTTTGTTTGTTATCATCATTTTGCGGAGTTAGCAGCTGCTAAAACTGTTAAATATGTTACATTCTGCTATGCAGTTTGTTAAATTTTTGACAAGTGCATATTTTATGTGTTTTTTCTCTTGATTTTTTTTCGCAGGTGTGTTAGAATAGATATAACGAGAAAATTCTGTCTTTTTGTCTGAAATCAGGTGATCACAGGGGCAGGATCTTCGCAAATTACAAGTCTGCGAACGAACTTCCGATCGCACAAAAAAATACTCACAGAAAGCGGGAAATGATTTATGAGCAACAAAGTCACTATTATCGGCGCAGGCAGCGTCGGCTCCACTATTGCCTATACTATGGTCGTTGACGGCATAGCTTCCGAGATCGTTCTTGTTGATATCAACGACAACAAGGCTCACGGCGAGGCTATGGATATCGTTCAGGGTGTTCCCTTCTGCTCCCCCTGCTCCATTTATGCAGGCACATACGAGGACGCTAAGGATTCTGACGTTGTTATTCTTACCTCCGGCGTTGCAAGAAAGCCCGGTCAGTCTCGTCTCGAGCTTGCCCAGACAAACGTTAACATCACAAAGTCTATTATCCCTCAGATAGTAAAGTATGCCCCCAACGCTATCTATATCATCGTAAGCAACCCTATCGACATTCTTACCTACCAGTTCTACAAGACCTCCGGTCTTCCCGCTAACCATATCATCGGTTCGGGTACTACTCTCGACAGCATCCGTCTCCGCACAGGTCTTGCAGAGACCTTCAACATCAGCCACCAGAACGTTCACGCTTACGTTTTCGGTGAGCACGGCGATTCTTCCTTTGTGCCCTGGTCCCTCGCAAACATCTCCAGCATTCCCATCGAGCAGTACATCGCATGTCTTCCCGAGGACAAGCGTCCTGTAGTTGATTACGCTGCTATCGAGGAATATGCAAGAAAGTCCGGCGGAAAGATCATTGCCAACAAGGGTGCTACCTTCTACGCTATCGCTATCTCCGTATGTCATATCTGCAAATGTCTCTTCAGCGGCATTGACACCAACCTCACCGTTTCAACAATGATGAACGGCGAATACGGCATCAGCGATGTATGTCTCAGCACACTGACAGTTATCGGCAGAGACGGCGTTGAGAGCAAGCTCAATGTTCCTCTTACAGATGAGGAAGTTGCTAAGCTCAGACACAGTGCTGACTGTCTTAAGGACGTTATCAGGAACATCCAGTTCTGAGCCCTATAACTTAACAGGCGGCAGTCTGCATATAACTGCCGCCATAAGTTATGTATAGATATGTTTAAAATTAATCTTTACATAAAGGAGTACATAACCAATGGAATACCGTATCGAACACGATTCTATGGGCGAAGTCAAGGTCCCTGCCGACAAGTACTGGGCAGCTCAGACCGAAAGAAGCCACGAGAATTTCCTCATCGGCGTAGGCATTGAAACTATGCCCAGAGAGATCACCAAGGCTTTCGGCTACCTCAAAAAGGCTGCTGCTATGGCAAACCACTCTCTTAAGCCCGAAAAGATGACTGATGAAAAGCTTGCCGCTATCTCCAAGGCTTGCGACGAGGTTATCAGCGGAAGCCTCAATGACCACTTCCCCCTCGTTGTTTGGCAGACAGGAAGCGGAACTCAGTCCAATATGAACGCAAACGAGGTCATCGCAAACAGAGGAAATGAAATCGCAGGAAGCAAGCTCCTCCACCCCAATGATGACATCAATATGAGCCAGTCCTCAAACGATACCTTCCCCACAGCAATGCACATTTCCGCTGTTATTGCCATTGAGGACAAGGTTATCCCCGCAGTGGACGAGCTTATCGCTACCTTCAAGCGCCTTGAAGAAGAGCACCAGGGCATCGTCAAGAGCGGAAGAACTCACCTCCAGGACGCTACACCTATCGCATTCTCTCAGGAGATCAGCGGCTGGCGTTCTTCTCTTGAAAAGGATAAGAAACTCCTTGAGATCGCTCTTCCCGAGCTTAAAGAGCTTGCTCTCGGCGGTACTGCTGTCGGAACAGGTCTCAACACCCCCAAGGGCTTTGATGTAAAGGTTGCAGAGGCTGTTTCAGAGCTCACAGGCAAGGATTTCAGGACTGCTCCCAACAAGTTCCACGCTCTTACCAGCAAGGACGAGATCGTATTCGCTCACGGCGCTCTTAAGGCTCTCGCTGCCGATATGATGAAGATCGCAAACGATGTCAGATGGCTTGCCAGCGGACCCAGAGACGGTCTCGGCGAGATCACCATTCCCGAAAATGAGCCCGGCTCCTCCATTATGCCCGGCAAGGTAAACCCCACTCAGTGCGAGCAGGTAACAATGGTTGCCGTTCAGGTAATGGGCAATGACGTTGCAGTTGGTATGGCTGCAAGCCAGGGCAATTTTGAGCTCAACGTATTTATGCCCGTTTGCGCATACAACTTCCTCCAGTCCGCAAGACTTCTTGCTGAGTCCATCACTTCCTTCAACAAAAACTGCGCTGTCGGAATCAAGGCTAACAAGGAGAAGATGCACCACAATCTTCACAACTCCCTTATGCTCGTTACAGCTCTTAACCCCTATATCGGTTATGAGAATGCAGCAAAAACTGCAAAGAAGGCATTCAAGGACAACATTTCCCTTAAGGAAGCCTGCGTGGAGCTTGGTTTCCTCACAGCTGAAAAATTTGACGAGGTGTTCCACCCCGAGCAGATGATATAAATTAACGAAAGGATAAAAGCTATGATTTACAGTTACTATCCGGGCTGCACTCTGAAAAACAAGGCTCAGGACCTTGACAGATATGCCCGTCTTTCCGCACAGGCGTTAGGCTTTACGCTTGAGGAAATCGAAAACTGGCAGTGCTGCGGCGGCGTTTATCCGATGGCAAAGGACGAGATCGCTACAAAGCTTTCCTCGGTAAGAGCCCTTGCTGACGCCAAGGCACACGGCAGAGACCTTGTAACTCTCTGCTCTGCCTGTCACAATGTCCTCAAGCAGGTCAACAACGATATGGCCACCGACGAGGACATCTGCACCAGAGCCAACAACTACCTGAAGCTTGATGAGGAATATCACGGCGAGACCAAGGTTATCCACTACCTCGAAGTTCTCCGTGACGTTGTAGGCTTTGACAAGCTTAAGGAAAAGGTCGTAAATCCCCTTAAGGGCAAGAAGATAGGCGCTTACTACGGCTGCCTGCTCCTCCGCCCCGGCAAGGTAATGCAGATGGACGACCCCGAAAATCCCAAGATAATGGAGGACTTTATCCGTGCTATCGGCGCTGAGCCCGTTATCTATCCTATGAGAAACGAATGCTGCGGCGGCTACCTTGCCCTCGAGGACAAGGACGCTGCTGCAAAGAGAAGAAACGCAGTTGCATCAAGCGCATCGGGCTTCGAGGCTGAGATGATGGTAACTGCCTGTCCTCTTTGTATGTACAACCTCAAAAAGAACGACAGCAGCGTTCCCGTTTACTACTTCACCGAGCTTCTCGCTGAGGCTCTCGGCGTGAAGGAAAACTAAGGAGGCAGGAAGATGGATAAAAAAGAAGAAATTCTCCGCATAAGCGGCGTAAATGTCCGCAAGTGTATGCGCTGCGGCAAATGCTCCGGCACCTGTCCTTCTTACGACGAGATGGAATATCACCCTCACCAGTTCGTTTATATGGTAGAGTCGGGAGACATTGAGCCTCTTCTTAAGAGCGAGTCACTTTACAAGTGCCTTTCCTGCTTTGCCTGTGTCGAAAGATGTCCCAGAGGCGTTGAGCCCGCAAAGGTCGTTGAGGCTGTAAGACTTGCAGCTATCAGACAGAAGGGCAACAATCACCTTAAGGCTGAAGCAGTTCCCGAGCTTATTGACGATGAAACTCCTCAGCAGCTTCTCGTCAGCGCATTCCGTAAATACAGTAAGTAAGGAGGAGAAAGATCAATGCATAGAATAGGCGTATTTGTATGCCACTGCGGTACCAACATTGCAGCTACTGTTGATGTCAAGGCTGTTGCAGAGGCTATGAAGCAGGAGCCCGGCGTAGTTTTCTCCGTGGATTATCAGTATATGTGCTCCGAGGGCGGACAGACAATGATCCAGGACGCTATCAAAGAGCAGAAGCTCACAGGCGTTGTAGTCTGCTCCTGTTCCCCCCGTATGCACGAAGCAACCTTCAGAAAGGCTGCTGCCAAGGCGGGAATCAACCCCTATATGGTTGAGATCGCAAATATCCGTGAGCAGTGCTCCTGGATACACAAGGACATTATGTCCGCAACAGAAAAGGCTGTCATTCTTGCAAGAACAGCTGTTGCAAAGGTTCAGCTCAACGCACCCCTTATTGCAGGCGAAAGCCCTGTAACAAAGCGTGCTCTCGTTATCGGCGGCGGTATTGCCGGTATGCAGACTGCTCTTGATATCGCTGAGGCAGGCTTCGAGGTCGATATCGTTGAAAAGCAGCCTACGATCGGCGGCAAGATGACCCAGATAGACAAGACCTTCCCCACACTCGACTGTGCTTCCTGTATCCTCACACCTAAAATGGTTGACTGTGCTCAGAATGAGAAGATACATATTTATGCATACAGCGAGGTAGAAGAGGTAAACGGCTTCGTAGGCAACTTCACTGCCAAGATCAGGAAAAAGGCACGTTATGTTGACACTACAAAGTGCACAGGCTGCGGCGTTTGTACTGAAAAGTGTCCTCAGAAGAAGGTACCCAACGAGTTCAACCTCGGTCTCAACACAAGACGTGCTATCTACATTCCCTTTGCTCAGGCTGTTCCCAAGGTAGCTACTATTGATGCCGATTACTGCACAATGCTCAAGACTGGCAAGTGCGGTGTCTGCTCCAAGGTCTGCTCCGCAGGCGCTATCGACTACAAGCAGCAGGACGAGATCATTGAGGAAAAGTACGGCGCTATCGTTGCGGCTACAGGCTACAACCCCATAAAGATCGACAAGTACGATGAATTTGCATATTCTCAGAGCAAGGACGTTATCACCTCTCTCGAGCTTGAAAGACTTATGAACGCCGCAGGTCCTTCCAGCGGTACTCTCGTAAGACCCTCCTACCTCGACAAGCAGGACGATCCCAAGGCTCACCCCAAGACCATCGTTTTCGTTCAGTGCGTAGGCTCCAGATCGGACGACGGCTGCGGAAAGCCCTACTGCTCCAAGATATGCTGTATGTACACTGCAAAGCACGCAATGCTCATCAGAGAAAAATATCCCGATACCAACGTTTATGTATTCTATATTGATGTACGTACCCCCGGTAAGCTCTTCGATGAGTTCTACCGCAGAGCCGTTGAACAGTACGGCGTTCACTACATCAAGGGTATGGTCGGCAAGGTCGCTCCCCTGCCCAACGGTGATCTCTCCGTTCAGGCTTCCGACCTTATCGCAAACAAGCAGCTCCATATCAATGCGGATCTCGTAGTTCTTGCTACCGCTATCGAGCCTGACAAGACCGCACGCTCCGTTGCTACAATGCTCAGAGCAAGTATGGACACTAATGACTTCTTCACCGAGGCTCACGCAAAGCTTCGTCCCGTTGAGAGCCCCACAGCAGGCGTATTCCTCTCAGGCGTATGCCAGGGACCCAAGGATATCCCCGAGACTGTTTCTCAGGCAAGTGCCGCTGCCGCTAAGGTCATCGGTCTTCTCGCCAAGGACAAGCTCACAGGAAATCCCTGCGTTGCTCATTCCGATGAGCTTATGTGCAACGGCTGCTCCTCCTGTGAAAAGGTTTGCCCCTACGGCGCTATCACCTATTCCGACAAGGAATTCAGACAGCCTGACAGAACTGTGGCTATCCGCCGTGTTGCTTCCGTTAACGAAGCTGTTTGTCAGGGCTGCGGAGCTTGTACAGTTGCTTGTCCTTCGGGCGCAATGGATCTGAAGGGCTTCTCCAATAAACAGATTATGGCGGAGGTAGATGCAATATGCAAGTAAACGAAAACAAGGAATT
The DNA here is from genome assembly GCA_934486875.1 of uncultured Oscillospiraceae bacterium. Taxonomy (GTDB): domain Bacteria; phylum Bacillota; class Clostridia; order Oscillospirales; family Ruminococcaceae; genus Huintestinicola. The sequence goes on along the minus strand of CAKSPU010000026.1, from coordinate 4,407 downwards.
CAGACCCAAGATCGTTGCATTCTGCTGCAACTGGTGTTCCTACGCAGGCGCTGACCTTGCAGGAACCAACAGACTTAATTATCCCGCAGATGTTAAGATAATCAGAGTACCCTGCTCCTGCCGTGTTAACCCTATGTTTATCCTCCGTGCCTTCCAGAGAGGCGCTGACGGCGTTATTATGTGCGGCTGCCACCCCGGCGACTGCCACTACACATCGGGCAACTACTTCGCAAGAAGACGTATGACTCTTCTCTTCTCTATGCTCGACTTTATGGGCATCGAAAGAGAGAGAACAAGAGTTGAATGGGTCTCCGCTGCCGAGGGTGCTAAATTTGCCGCTACTATGAACGAGTTCGTTGAGACCGTTACAAAGCTCGGCGAGAACAAGAGATTGGAGGATCTGAGATGCAAGAAGCAGTGATAAAGCGTGCCAAGGAGCTTCTGGCTGACGGTACAGTAAACCGTGTTGTCGGCTGGAAATCAGGCGAATTTGCTTACGATACAACTCCCGCTGTTTTCACATCAGCTGAGGAGCTGGACGCAGATTTCATCTACAATGATTTCTGTGCGCCCAATCTTTCCAAGTACATCATCAAGGAATCCCGCAAGGAGGGCAAGCTCCTTGTATTCCTGAAGCCCTGCGATACATACAGCTTCAACCAGCTTCTCAAGGAGCACAGAATTATCCGTGAAAACGTATATATCATCGCTGTTCCCTGCACAGGCAAGGTAGATGCCGACACTGTAAAGTCCAAGGGCGTTAAGGGAATCACCGGTATGGAGAGCGACGGCGAGACCGTTACTATCCACACTCTCTACGGCGACAAAACTATGCCCAAATCCGAGACTCTCGGCGATAAGTGCAGGACCTGCAAGAGCAAGAAGCACGTTATCTTTGACGAGATCATCGGCGAGGACGGCGAGGTAAACAACGACGGCGCTCGTTTTGAGCTTGTTGAAAAGCTTGAAATGATGACTGCTGACGAGAGATACGAGTTCTGGAGAGGCGAGCTTTCCAAGTGTATCCGCTGCAATGCGTGCCGCAATGTATGTCCCGCTTGTTCCTGCGAGAACTGCGTATTCGATAACCCCAATTCGGGCATCGCTCAGAGAGCCGCTACCGATTCCTTCGAGGAGAATATGTTCCATCTTATCCGCTCCTTCCACGTTGCGGGCAGATGCACAGACTGCGGCGAATGCACAAGAGTATGTCCTCAGAACATTCCCCTCCACCTTATCAACCGCAAGTACATCAAGGATATCAATGAGTTCTACGGCGATTATCAGGCAGGCTCAGACCTTGAAACAAGAGCTCCGCTCAATGCTTACACATTCGGCGACTGCGAGCCCAATATCGTATATAAAAGAGGGGGTAACGAATAATGTTCAAGCTTCCCGTTGAAAAATTAAACGACTTCTTTGCAGCAATTGCTTCCGCTCAGTCACTTTATATGCCCGTTGACGGCAATGACGGCAGAGCAAGCTACAAAAAATGGAGCGACGGCGTTAAGCTCAGCAATGCTCTTAACACCGTAAGAAGCGCAAAGGACTTTTTCTTCCCCCAGACCGAAAATCTCTGCGACTTCAACAGAAACGGTCTCAATATCGAGATCATCGACAACAGAAAGGAAAGCGAGGACTTCGTTGTTTTCGGCGTTCGTGCCTGTGACGCAAGAAGCTTCACTATCCTTGACAAGGTTTTCCTTGTTGACCCTGTTGACAGCTACTACGCTACAAGAAGAGAACACGGCACCATTGTTACAATGGCCTGCACAGCTCCCGAAGAGAACTGCTTCTGCAATGTTTTCGGAATTGACGCTGCTGCTCCCGAGGGCGACGCTGCCTGCTGGATGACTGCCGATGCTCTCTACATCAAGGCTAACAACGAAAAGGGCGAGAAGTTCATCGAGTCTGTAAAGTCACTTCTTACCGAGTGCGGCAGCGAGGCTGTCGAGGCTCAGCAGAAGGAGACAAAGGCTATTATGGAAAAGCTCCCCTTCGCAGGCGTTTCCACAGATTATTTCAGAAAGAACACTCTTCTCGAAATATTTAACTCCGACAAGTGGGCTAAGCTTTCCGAGTCCTGCCTTGGCTGCGGAACCTGCACATTCGTATGCCCCACCTGCCAGTGCTATGACATCAAGGACTACGACACAGGTCACGGTATCAAGCGTTACCGTACCTGGGACAGCTGTATGTACTCCGACTTCACCAAAATGGCTGCTGCAAACTCCAGAAACACTCAGCTTCAGCGTTTCAGACAGAGATTTATGCACAAGCTGGTTTATTTCCCCGATAACAACAACGGTGAGTTCGGCTGCGTAGGCTGCGGTCGCTGCCTGTCCAGATGCCCCATTTCTATGAATATCATCAAGGTCATCAAGACTTTCGGAGAGGAGTAATGAATAATGCTGAATGAAACTTTGATCCCCAGACTCGGCGTTGTTACTGATATCCGTCAGGATACTCCCGACGTCAAGACCTTCCGTGTTGTCGGCACAGACGGAAAGAAACTCTTTGAACACATTCCCGGTCAGTGCGCAATGCTTTCTATCCCCGGCGTGGGCGAGGGTATGTTCTCTATCACCTCTTCCCCCACAAACGAAGAATTTATGGAATTTTCCATCAAGAAGTGCGGCTGCCTTACCTCCTGGCTCCATATGATGGACGTTGGTCAGCAGATCACCGTAAGAGGTCCTTACGGCAACGGCTTCCCCGTTGAATCCGACTTCAAGGGCAAGAACCTCCTCTTCATCGCAGGCGGTATCGGTCTTGCTCCGCTCCGCTCCGTTATCAACTATGTTCGTGACAAGCGTGAGAATTACGGCACAGTTCAGATCATTTACGGTTCCCGTTCAAAGGACGATCTCGTTGACTATCAGGAGATCATCAACGAGTGGATGAAGGACGACGGCATTGAAGTCAACCTCACCATCGACCGTGAGCAGGAAGGCTGGGACGGTCACGTTGGATTCGTTCCCAACTACGTTAAGGAGCTCAACCCCGACATCAGCAAGACTGTTGTTATGTGCGGTCCCCCAATTATGATAAAGTTTACTCTTGCAGGACTTAAGGAGCTTGGCTTCAACGAGACTCAGGTATTCACCACTATGGAGCTTCGTATGAAGTGCGCTATCGGCAAGTGCGGCCGCTGCAACATCGGCAACAAGTATGTCTGCAAGGACGGACCTGTATTCAGATTTGACCAGCTCGACGAGCTGCCTAACGAATATTGATTAAGGAGTGAAGTTCACGATGGAAAATATGGTAAATATTTATCTGTTCGGCAAGCAGTACAGTGTACCTGCAAGCCTTACAATTATGAAGGCAATGGAATATGCCGGATATCAGCTTATCAGAGGCTGCGGCTGCCGCAACGGTTTCTGCGGTGCCTGTGCAACTATCTACAGGATCAAGGGTGAGCAGGAGCTCAAGACCTGTCTCGCTTGTCAGACTCAGGTACAGGAGGGTATGTACATCGCTACTCTGCCCTTCTTCCCCCTTGTTAAGCAGATCTATGATATAAACACTGTTCCCACAACTCAGGCTGTTATGATGCAGCTTTATCCCGAAATTTATGCCTGCGTAGGCTGTAATGCCTGCACCAAGGCCTGCACTCAGAAGCTGAACGTTATGCAGTACATCGCATACGCTCAGAGAGGCGATTTCGAAAAGTGCGCTGAGGAGTCCTTCGACTGCGTAATGTGCGGCGTATGTTCTTCCAGATGTCCCGCAGGCATCTCTCACCCTCAGGTAGGTATGCTCGCAAGAAGAATCAACGGAAAGTATCTCCAGCCTAAGAGCCAGCACCTCGAGGACAGAGTCAAGGAGATCAACAACGGCGATTTCAAGGCATTCCTTGATGAGCTTATGGCAATGTCCGATGAGCAGATGCAGGAAAAGTACAATAACAGAGACATTGAAAAGTAAGGGAGGGCAATACAATGTACACAAGTGAAGAAATGCTTGCTTCGATCAGGAAGGTCGAGGCTAACAGAGCTGCAAACGCAGCATTAGAGCCCGAAAGAATGACTGCCGAGCAGAAGGACGAGGTTCTTAAGACTTACCACCCCGACTACATTGAGTCCGAGTTTGAAGAGCTTAAGATCGGTCCCAACAAGGGCGAAAAGGTTCCTCATCAGCTGGCTGACCTCCTTCAGGCAAACAGCCGCATTGATCCCGCCAAGATCGACCTCGAACACCCCAAGTACGATGTTGACGTTCTCATCATCGGCGGCGGCGGAGCAGGTTCTTCCGCAGCTATCGAGGCTCACAACGGCGGCGCTAACGTTATGATCGTTACAAAGCTCCGTATCGGTGATGCCAACACCATGATGGCTGAGGGCGGTATCCAGGCTGCTGACAAGCCCAACGATTCCCCTGCTATCCACTATGTTGATGTTTACG